>RFPG01000001.1 GCA_009926245.1 Sphingobacteriia bacterium
ATCATCACCGACTCCACCACCAAACCATCGTGCAGGGTTAGGGCGTTTTTGATCGTGCCGTCCTTGCTGAATTGCGAATGCTGTACCTTGAGGTTTCGGATTTCAAAATGTTCATCCAATCGGTTTCTCAAGGCCAAGGACAAATTGGTCATATCGCCGATTTGAGTTGCCCCTTTGTTCCATAACCACTCGTAGATCTGCCTGGCCCGGTAAGCGGGTTCGCCCCATTCGGCCAGCCTTTGGGTTAAATCCTCCAATCGAAGGCTTCGGATATCGGTCTTGTTCATTAGCGCCAACGAAGTTCGGTGGTCCAACCCGGTTTGAGCTCCAAATCACGGGAAAGCCACCTGATTTTCTCCGGCTGTCGGAGGGCCTTGAACCATGCCGCATCCCACCTTCCGTTACGGTTACGATCCTCCAAAAGCGAAATTTTGTACTTGCCTGGGAGCAGGCCGTCCACAATCCATGGCGTTGCAGACTCCTCAAGATTTCGGAAGGTTTGGCTGGCCACCCAGCGGCCGCTGCTTGCCCATAAGCTGACCACACGATGCTCTTCGTCTTCCCATTCAGGGACCAACGAATCGGCCCGCAAAATCAGGGTGGCCAAGCGTTCTGTTTCCTGGAGCTTCCCCAGAAAAGATTGGTTAAGACGACCGTAACCGTCTTCAAATGCCCCGCTGTCGATGCGCAATACCCATTTTTCGGGCTCAAAATCATTGTTTTGAAAATCCACCCGGAGTGAAATTTCCTGGGTTCCGGTGAAAAAGTCCCCCTCAACGGGGATTTCTTTGCCCTGATCGCTTTGCCAACACCATGCCGACGGATCCGCCAAATGAACTGCTCTGTCCCAGCGAAGGCGGCGAAGAGCCCCAAAATCGGACGCTCCCCACATCAAGACCCCCGGCCCAGCCATTCCCATGACCTTGGGACTCAAAGGCTTTGGTTCAATCGTGCATAAAGTGTCTAAATTTCCTTCGGCGCTTAGACGTATGCCAAATTGTGGTGCATGGGCGCCTTGTTTGGGAGGCACATGAACCCACAAGGTATCGCCTCGAATTTCCTGCCCCATACCCTGAAGAACCAGGCCATTTTCTTGAATGCCCCACACCTGCACCGGCTTGGGGCTGCCCCGAAAAATAATCGCAAGGGATCCCGCGTCGGACCAAAGTGTATTTCGTATATTTATTTGAGCATCAAGGTCTTCTGAGAAATACAAAACCTCGCCGCTATCCCCGATAGCGCCCGCTTGCAATTCGCTAAGAAAGGCCTTGGGGAGCTGCTTGCCAAAGAGCCTATCGCGCTCCGGATCCCGAAAGGCTATAGCGGTGTATAGAGTGTTTGGTAAATTTCTGAATACAAAAAAACCCGAATCGTTGGTTAAGGTCCAACGCTCAGGTTTGATGGAGTCGCCTTGGTGCAAGGAAGACCAAATGGCTTGGGGGTACAACGCCACCGTTATTCCCCGGAGTGGGAGATCGGTCTCGGCATCCCGAACTTGGCCCGACCACTGCAATGAATCCAAATAATCGCCGGTCGAAAAGGCAAAGCCCAAAGAAGATATCGCATTACCTTCTGTAATATCCGCAACAGAGCCCCCAAGGTCCACCCCGTAGGTTGAACGTGGAGACAAGGAATCCGGGTTTAAGCGGATGATCAATTTGCGAAGTCTGGCCTGAGCCTCCACGGTTCCGGCGGGCACATTACCCCAGCGAACTGCCTGTGGATCTCTGAGTTGAATATATTCGTCAAATTCAAAAACCAAGCGCTCCGGCCTTTGGGCCACGCTTTGGTCTTTGGGCTCAACCCTTAACAAACTCGGCGCGATCAAGTCCTTGGCGCCCCCATCCGGTGGAATAATGTTAGCACACGCGTTGAGCAATAGCAGTAGGACCGCACCGCCCATCCAACGCATGCTTGCAGTGTTCAAAACGCTAACCTTTTCGAAAAACGTAAAGCTTGCTGCTGGCTCCCCGGTCTTTTTTGATGGTTTTCCACCAAAAGCCCAAACCCTTAAAAAGACCCCGTAGGGGGCTGTCTTTACCACGCTTGTATTTTTCACTTAGCATGGAAATATAAAACGGATCCAAAGGAAGGTTTCGCTCATCTACACAGCCAAAACCTGCCTGTTCAATCCGAAAACGGAGCACCGTGCTCTTGAAATGAAAAAGGTGACGGGGCACGTCCCATGCGGCCCAATGCTCCTTGTAGTAATTGGCATCCAAGGATTCACTGTTGGGAACCGCAATAAAGAGGTAGCCACCTTTGCGGACCAGGCGTGTAAATTGGTCAATACGGGCCCCCAAGTCCCTTACATGCTCCAATACATGCCAAAGTGTAACCGCATCGTAGGCCTCCTGCGGTTCCTCTAGCCAAGACTCTGGATGAACGGAAAGCCCGTGCTTGGACTCAGCCCTTGCTTTGGCAACGCTGTCGGGTTCCACCGCATCCACCGTCCATCCCGCTATTTTCATGGTCCCTGCAAAATCCCCGGTACCGCAACCAATATCCAAGAGTCGGCCCTTTTTGGGTACAAAGCCCTCTACCCAGGATCGCTTTTGACGAAGGGTCCATTGCCGAGCCAATCTGTAAAGTTGATTGGTCCAACCGGTCGCTTCATCGTCGGTATGCGATATGTAATCTGCAAAGCGATAGTAGCGCTCCATGTCTTCGGGCAGAGGCCGTGGGTTGGTAAAACGCAAGCCACAGTCCTTGCATTGAGTAATGTTAAAAATTTCACCACTAGCGCTAAAGTCCTTTACCTTCAAAAAGGAATAAAGCTTGGAGCTTTGACAAAGTGGGCAGGACCAGAGTTGTTCCAAAATTTGCTTGGGATTGAACTCTGCAAAAATCGGCCAAAAAACCCTTGAATCAGCCTTTTTTGTTCAAATAAACCATTAAAACGCTCAGGTCCGCCGGATTAATACCGCTGATTCGATAGGCTTGACCCAAATTGGCGGGGCGAACCTTTTGAAGTTTTTCCACCGCCTCCAACGAAAGACCCTTGACGTCGCTGTAAGGAAAATCAGAACGCATGCGCACTTGTTCCAAATCATCCATGCTCCGGGCCCAGGCCTCTTCCCTGGCTAAATACGACGCGTATTTTAATTGAATTTCAACGCTTTGTAAATTTTGATCCTCGTATTCATTGAGCAAGGCTTGCAGTTGGGAATCTGCTTCACACAACATATCCACACCAATGCCCGGCCGTAACAATAATTGATCTATTCGGGTTTTTTGACGAATCGGCGCTTCGTTCTTGGCAACAAAATAACCATTAAACAATTCACTATCAATAGAATACGAATGTATTTTCTTTTCAATCTCCTTCATTTGCCCCACCCGTTTTTCAAAATCCCGGTAAGCGTTCTCTGGCAAAAGTCCTAATTGATATCCCTTTTCGCTAAGACGCAAATCCGCATTGTCCTGCCGTAACATAATACGATACTCAGCCCGGGAAGTAAACATCCGATAGGGTTCCTCGGTCCCTTTGTTGACAAGATCATCGACAAGAACCCCCATATAGGCTTCGGACCGACTTAAAACCAAGGGCTCTTCGCCGCGCAGGGATTGATGGGCGTTGATTCCCGCCAAAAGACCTTGACCCGCCGCTTCCTCGTAACCGGTGGTTCCGTTAATCTGTCCCGCCAAATACAAACCCGCCAAGGCCTTGGACTCAAGCGACAAGTGTAATTGGGTCGGATAAAAATAATCGTATTCGATGGCATAACCGGGTCTGAATATTCGAGCCTCTTCAAATCCCTTGACCTGCCGAAGGGCCTTGGTCTGTACATCCTCAGGGAGAGACGTTGAAAAACCATTGACATAAACCTCGACCGTATTCCAGCCTTCGGGCTCAATAAAAAGTTGGTGGCGATCCCGTTCAGCAAAACGATTGATTTTGTCTTCAATGCTGGGGCAATAACGGGGCCCAATCCCTTGGATACGGCCCGTAAACATCGGAGACTGCTCGAAACCCTCTTGTAATATCTCATGGACCCGTGAATCGGTATAGGTAATCCAACAACTCATTTGCTGTTCCAGGGCCTTGCTTTCACGACGGAAGGAGAACTTCCCAGGCCTTTCATCCCCTTTCTGCTCTTCCATCAACGCATAATTCAAGCTACGCCCATCCACTCTTGGGGGGGTGCCCGTTTTCATGCGACCGCTACCCAGGCCCTCGGCCTGCAATTGCTCCGTAATACCGTAGGATGCTGATTCACCCGCCCTTCCTCCACCCAATTGCTTTTCACCCACATGAATCAAGCCATTCAAAAAGGTCCCTGTTGTCAAAACCACCCTTGGAGCCCGAATCGCTAAACCCAAACCCGTAACCACACCCTCTACTTTGCCTTTGTTCAATAAAAGCTGTTTTACGGAATCCTGACGAAATCGAAGATTGGGTATTTGTTCCAAGCGATAACGCCAATTCGCCGCAAACATGAATCGATCGTTTTGGGTCCGCGGACTCCACATGGCCGGCCCCTTGGACCGATTCAACATACGGAACTGTAAAGCGGAATAATCCGACACCAAGCCAGATAAGCCCCCCAAAGCATCAATTTCTCGGAGAATTTGCCCCTTGGCAACCCCTCCCATGGCCGGATTGCAAGACATTTGGGCAATGGTCTGCATATTCATGGTTACCAGAAGAACCGAAGAGCCCAAATGAGCAGCTGCAGCCGCAGCCTCGCAACCCGCATGGCCGGCACCAACAACGATGATATCGTAATCCCAATGTTCCACGTAGAACGCCTTGAATGGCGTCGCAAAAATAGCCTTATCCGCCCCAGCTCTCTACGCTCTCATGGTTAAAGCGAATATTCTTCCTAACGATGTTCTACGTGGAACATCTCTCTTATCGCTGCCTCAAGGCCATGGCCTTTTCTTCAAGGGATCGCATTTGTTTCTTCTGGGACGGTGTGCGATCATCAAACCCCAGGAGGTGAAACAAACCATGGACCAAAACCCGATGCATTTCGTCCTCAAAGGTGGTCTTCCAAAAAACAGCCTGTTCTCGAATCATGCCTGGGCTTATACAGCACTCGCCGTTGATCGACCGAAATGGTTCGGGGGGTTTTTTGGACGAATGACTCTTGGGATTCGAATAATCAAAAGTCAAAATATCAGTGTCCCCATCATGAGCCAAAAAACGATGGTTAAGATCAGCCATCCAGTCTGAAGACCCAAAAGCGTAGGAAAGATGTTCAATTTGAGCCCCATGATGACCTGCGATCGTTTCCAGCCATTGGCGAAGCATCCGCCGTTGGCGAGGCAAAGGGGTTCCATCAGCCGAAACAAATCGGATCATGGTTTGGGAGGATTTTGACGTAGTTTGGTTTGATAGCGCAAATTGCGCTCCCTGTAAAATGCATTTAGGTCTGGGCCCGCGGGTTTGTAAACGCCTTGCATTTGTTTTTTGGCCTGTAAAGCCTTCTCCTGGTTTGTTTTGGAGGCATCGGATGCCTGTTGTCGGGCGCTTTCGGAAGAACGACTCTGCTCCATTTCTCTTTCTTGTTCAGCCTTTTCAGCCTCCAACATCCTGCTAAGAATTTGCTGTTGCCGTTGCAAGCTTTGGCTCGTTAACTGTTTATTGACGAGTTCTTTTTCGCTTTGCTGCATCTGCTTTACCGCTTCTTCAACGGCTTGTCGTCCCGGTTGTTCAACTCCCGCTTTGTTCATTTCTTTTAAAATCTTCTCCATTTCGCGACGTATGGCCTCTTGCTGTGCAACCATTTGGGCAAATTCCTTTCCGCCCTCCCCGCGATTTGGTTTTTGTCCTGATTTAGATTCTCCTTGCCCGGGGCCCTTGCTTTTGCCTTGTTGTTCCTGCATTTGATCGCTTAGCTTCTTTTGCATACTCCGGAGCCTTGACATCCCCGATCCTCCTGGTTTGGGCTTTTTGCATTGTTGATTCCCTGGCATCTTGCTTGCTTTTTGTTCGGTCGCTTGCTGCAAAAGCTCCGACAAGAGGTTGGCCAGGTTATTGGCCGCGGTCATGGTGTATTGTTGGCGTCCTTTGGCGCCAGCGATGTCTCTTTGGGTCATCCTTTCCAGGGTGGCCTTGTATTGCTCTTCAAGTTCCTTGATTTCCTTTTGAACCGGGGCTTGAATTTGCCAAACCCTTCGCGAAAGGGCCTCCAGGCTGTCTTTCATAGGATCCATTTGCTCACGCAGACTGAATTGCTCCCTGGATAATTGAACAAAGACCTGTGAATAACTCGTTTGGTCTTTGAGCCTATCCATGATATGCTCTTGGTCAAATGAAAATTTCAAAACACGCCCTAGCAACCTGCGCATGGCCTTCAGGTCTTCTTCCAATTCCTCCATTTCTTGCTGAGCAAGTTGCTCTTGCATCCGGCTGCTCATCTGCCGCATGCCTGATGCGGCCTTTTGTTGTTTTTGAGACGCTTTGCTGCGGTTTTGTTGGTTTTTGGCCTGATTTTCAGCCTCTTCCTGGTCTTTGGTCACTTCTTCGCCCTGTTCTTCCAAACCATCCAAGTCTTTGGGGCGCTCCAGCTCCTTGTTTTTTTCCTTGGTCTTTTCCCAGTCTTTGAGCAATGATTCGGTTTCCTTGCGTAAGGCCTCTTGTTCCTCGGCTGATTTGTTAAGATCTTGGTTTGGTTGCTTGGTTTGATTGGCGAGATCTTCTTGCTTTCGGGCCATTTCCTCCAGTTTCTTCATCGCCTTTTCGATCCGATCTTCTACCTCTAATTCCTTGAAAAACTGCAACATACGATCCAGTTCTTTGCTCACCTTGCTTTGATCTCTTTCTAATTTTTCAAGTTGCTTTTGGATCTCTGGTTTGTTGGCTTCGTCCCGTAACATTTTTTCGATATTACGCAGCATTTCTTTCATCTCTTCGTTAAGCAAACGCTCGGCCATCTCCTTGATTTTCTCCTGTTTTTCAAGGATTTGGGTGGGGGTTTCGGCGCTCTGATTTTGTTGTTGTAACTCTAATTTTTTCTGAAGCTCCTCGACCTCTTCGATAGCCTGTCTTTGTTCATTCCTCAATTTCTCCAAGTCTTTCCTATCCTCAAAACCCCATTCTTTTTGTTGTTTAAGGCGGTCGGATAGTTTTCTGGCTTGCTTTTGGGCCTCTTGCATGTCCTTATCTGCCTTTTGGAATCCTGTTGCTGTTTCGCGGGACAAGTTTTCCAGGGCCTGCTCTTTTTCGCGTTCCGATGCGACCCGCCATTCAAACAGCGCGGAACGAGTGCGCTTGTAACCCCCGGGTTCATCATTGTCCTCAACCTCCACGCCGTAACGCACGCCGTCTCCGGGGCCCAAACCCAAAATGGAAGGTTCCAATAAATACTCAAATTGTTTTTCGGCCAATCCTCCCTCCCAGGGTAAGTCCTTGGTCCTGATTTGGGTTTCAAAATCGCTTTGACCGGCTGGTTTGACCCAATAAATGAATCGCAAGGCCCTTAGACCATAGTCATCCCAAGCCCTTCCACGCAGAACGGGGGGCTCCGCGACTCCTAGCTCGCTTGTTGAGGGCTTGGAATCCGAATAGGGATCCGACGCCAAAACATCCACGTCCAAGCCCGGAGGCGCATCCTCCACCAATTCGACGGCAAAGGACAAGGTGTCCGGGCTTTGGCCTTGGTCACTGTACAAAACCAAACCGTACGGACCGCTTTGGGCCGGCACCCAACGAACCGAGTGACGCTGTCCGGGACCCCTTCCTTGGACCTCCGAAGCGCGCAATAGGGGGGATTCGCCCGAGGGAATCAAGCCAAAGCCCGAGGCATGCTTGGAATCCATGACAAAGCGAAGCGCCGTTCCCCGCGGAATCTGAACATCACCGCTATTCAACAAGCGCTCTGCCGCTTTGCCCGTGTGGTTGGGGTATTCTACTTGCAACTCCAACTGCAACAGGGTGGGGTTGTGAAAAACAGAAAGCTTCTCTTCGCTTGACCTAAATCCCGAAGCGCTAAACCAAAAAGAAGAGGAGCGACGGACGTTGGGTACCTTGAAAGTAAAACGACCAGGAGAAAGGCGGCGCATCTTGTAAGCCTGGCCATTCCAATGAACAAAAGCCTCTTTGGGCAATTCGTTTCCCTGGGTTTGAAGCTGCACATCCCAATCTTGACCCGCCTCGATCCTCAAGGGTGTTCCTTTGGAATCAAAATCAAACGGGGCGGGCAAGGTGTACCCAACATCGTATTTCAAAATACGCTCGGTGCCTACCGACATCACCGAGGGGGCCCAAACCCACAAGACCAACCACAAGACCACCAAAGGAGCAACCACCCAAGCATAGGGCTTGAGTTTGGACCAAGGAACCATCGCACCAAAGGAAAACGGCTTCAACCATCCGTTTCGTTGTTCCAGACTAGCCCCCACCAAGTCCATGGAACCCGACCCTTCGGCCAAATCTTGAAGCTCAATGGTATTCAGGAGTTTGTCCTGAATTTCTGGAAAATGAGCCCCGATTCGTAGGGCGGCTTCGCGCCTCGACATGCGGGGTAACATGGCCTTGAGGCGCAACCAAGGCACCGCTACCCAACAGGTCATAACGGTTAAGTTCAACAAGACATAGCATACCAAGAGAAGCAGACGCATTCCGCTGCCAATCCAGGTATAAAAGGCGCCCATGGCCAGAAGTATCCAGGGCACAAAGAGGACAAAAGCCCAAATCAGCAGTCCCCGAACGATACGCCATCGGTAATAACGCCCGATAGCATCATCCAGGCGCTTGTTTAGATCTTTAATGGCATTCATGAAGAACCTTTCCCTTCGAACAAGACCAGAGAAACCGGGCAATGATCCGAATGGACAGCATCAGGATGCATAACGGCTTCCTGCAAAGAATCTTTTAAGGAAAGGCTGATGCACTGGTAGTCGATCCGCCATCCTTTGTTTTTGGCCCGTGCACCTTGCCGATACGACCACCATGAATAGCCCACCGTTTCTGGATGCAAGGTCCGGAACGTATCACAAAAACCTCTTTCCAAAAAAGAACCGAACCAAGCCCGTTCTTCAGGCAGGAAACCGGAAGATTGAGCGTTCCCGACCGGGTCGTGGATGTCCACCGCTTGATGGCATATGTTATAATCTCCTGCAATGACCAATCCTGGTAAAACAGCCGATAGACTTTCGGCATAGGGACCGAAAAAATCCAAAAAACGCATTTTGTAGGCCTGCCTTTCATCTCCCGAAGAACCGGAAGGCATATAAACCGTCATGAAAGAAAAATCATCGTAGTCCAAACGGAGTATTCTTCCTTCGTGATCGATCCAATCTTGACCGCAACCCCGAACCACCGCATTGGGCTCCCGACGGCTCAAAATGGCAACGCCGCTATAACCGGGCTTCATAGCCGACTCTGCATAGACTCGGTAACCAGCAGTTAAAAAGGGAGTCCAATCAAATTGATTTTCAAAGGCTTTGATTTCTTGTAATCCGATTACATCGGGATTTTGAGCAATCAGCCAAGCGCTTAAACCCTTGGTTTCAGCCGCACGAATCCCATTCACATTGTAGGTTATCAGCTTCATTTGACCAGGCCTGCCTTCAGGATACGAACATCATTGGTAGGGCGATCGGCGCCTCCCGTGGCGATTTTGGCAATTTTATCCAAAACATCCATTCCTTCCACAAGTTGACCAAAAACCGTATAACCACCATCCAAATGAGGAGTACCCCCCTGGGTTCTGTAGATTTCTTTTTGAACTTCGTTGTATTTGCGGCCCGAACGAGCCTCCATGGATGCTAAATCCGCATCTTTCCAGGTCCGACCTTGGACAATATAAAACTGCGAACCACTGGATTCTTTGCGGGGATTCATTCCATCTCCCAAACGAGCAGCAGCCAATGCTCCTTTGCAATGAATTAAGGAATCCACAAATTCAGCGGGCACGGTGTATCCCGGTCCGCCATTTCCCAGCATTTGACCCGGTTTGGCATCACGGGATTCGGGGTCCCCACCCTGAATCATAAAGTCTTTGATTACTCGATGAAAAAGAACCTGATCGTAAAAACCCTCGCGCACCAGTTTTAGAAAATTGTCCCGATGCAGAGGAGTCGCATTGCTCAGCTTTAGAACCATACGACCTTCGGTTGTCTCCAAGTAAACCAACGCTTCGGCGTTTTTTGAAGAATTTTTGGGTTGTGAATCTCCAAACGGTTCGGCCAAAGAACGGTGAGGTAAAAGACCCAAAAAGAGGAGGGAAAACGTCGACCAAAAAACAGTGGTAGAAATCATAGGGTTTTTCATGGTTACAAATTTAATCTTTTCCTTGGGACGAATCGGACTCGAGGATAACCCTTTCGAAATCTTCATCATTCTCGCGAAAATACTGTACAGCACAAGCTCGTAACAGGGATTCTTGTTCGGATAAGCCACCTACCGCGGGCTTGCGCAGGGTCTTGTAATGAGGCCAACCCTGCGGGTCTCTACCGCTGTATTCAAAATACTCAACAAAGGATAAGAGCTCACATAGGGCAATATGCATGAGGTCTTGCTTTTCTTCTTTGGTAAATTCTCGCGGTCCCTGCCCTAAGACATTGACCCCAACCAGAAAAAGCAGGGCATTCATATCGGGTTTTTTGCCCAGAAGCCGCTCTAGATACTGAATCAACAAGGTCCATTCTCTGGCTTGTTCACTCAGTTCCAAACGACCCTTGAGGCGCTGAGCTAAAATATTCAATTGAGAACCGTCGCTCATGGATTCTCCGAAGAATGAAACGAAAAGGTATCGGCGTCCGCCAAGAAGGGATAAGCCCTGCGAAAAACAGCCAGTGCTTGGGGATCTAAATCAACCGTGCAAAGGCCCACTTGATCCCCCATTTGGGCCAAAATAGACCCATCCGGACCAACAACCATGGAAGCGCCCTCGTAAACGGTCCCTGTCCCGTCGGTTCCTACCCGGTTAACCCCTACGACATAAGCCTGGTTCTCTATAGCCCTTGCAACCAACAAAGAACGCCAGGCCAAGGAACGACTCTTTGGCCAATTGGCTACGCATAAAATGACTTGGTAGTCCTTTTGATATCGAAGCCAAACAGGAAATCGTAAATCGTAACAAATACTAGGCAAAATGGTCCAGGCATTGTAATCCCAAGAGACCCTTTGGGAACCAGGTCTAAAATGTAGGTTTTCGCCCGCCAAGGAGAAGAGATGTTTCTTGTCGTATTGCAGATGGAAATCAGAACCACCACGAATAGCCACCATTCGATTGTACAAAAATCCATCCTCCAAAATAGGTAAGGAACCAACAACCATAAAACCATAATAATCAGCAGTTTTCTTCATCCAATGGAAGATACTTTCTTGATCGCTTAGGATTTGGTCTTTGAATTTTAAAATATCCAAATCCGTAACAAATCCTTGTGCGAACATTTCGGGTAAAACCAGAAGATCTCCATTGGATTCACTCGTTAGGTTGGTGGCTAACAAATCGTCGAGTTCCAATAGACTGGCTTGCGGATCCTTCCAAACCGCCGCATTCTGAACTAAATGTATGCGCAAAGTCTTATATTCCAAGATATTGAAATAAATTATTCAATCCATGGGTCATTTTTTCCTGGCTTTTTGCAAAACATAAACGCATCAGGATAGGTGCATCCTTGGGGCTTTTTTCCATAAAAGGGGAAAATGGAATCATGGCGCAACCACCCTTCAGCGCCCATTCTTTCGCAAGCTCGATATCGTTGGATTCACAACGGAAAGAAGATAGTTCAATCCATTGAAAATAAGTCCCTTGAACTGGTAAGAAACCAAAAGGTTTACCATCCAACAAGGACAACAAAAAATTTCTTTGTTCCAAATAAAAATGGGCAATTTTATTTCGAATGGTATCCTTGGGTAAAAAAATTTCAAAGGATCTTTGCATCAAAGAATTAACACAAAAAACATTGTATTCGTGAAAACTTCTTAATTTTTGGTTCCAAGTGGAAGATCCTGCAGCGTAACCTAGCTTCCAACCCGTGCAATGGTAGGTTTTACCAAAGGAATGAACCACCAAAACCCTTTCATTCCAGTTTTCAAAATCCAAAAAGCTTCGAAATTTATTTTCAAAAACCAGGTAAGCATAAACTTCATCTCCTAATAAATGCAATCCAGGATTTGCATCCATTAATTGATCTATTTCCTTGTAATCGTTGTCATGAAGACAATAACCGGTCGGATTATGGGGATTGTTGATAATCCACAATTTTGTTTTGGAACTTATGGCTTTCCGAATACGATCCCAATTCAAATAAAATCCAGTGGCTAAAGAAAATTCCATGGGTATTCGTATCGGAATAGCGCCTGCTTGCTGAACAACAGGAGCATAAGAATCGTAAGCAGGGTCGATAAGCACGACCTCATCCCCCGTTTGAACAAGAGATGAAATAGCGTCGTGCAAGGCTTGAGTTGCACCAGCGGTTACGGTAATTTGGGACTCAGGGTCCAAATTCAACCCAAAATCTTCGTTCCAAATGGCGGAAATTTGATTTCGTAGTCCCATGAGACCAAAGGATGGAACGTATTGGTAGTAATTTTCCTGCAAGGTCTCCTTCACTGCATCCAGCAACAAAGCAGGTGGTGCGTGGTCTGGAAATCCCTGACCAAGATTCACCGCTCCGGATTGGGAGGCCCACCCATTGACCCTGGTAAAAATGCTGCTTTGATTTTCCATTCCTAAGAATTCAAAATTAAGGGAGCCTTCGTCCAAGGATTTAAACAAGTTTAGATTATAAAAAAGTATTTTTTTTTATTCTTGTTCTTTAGTGCTGTGGAAACGTGGATAATCACTTATTCTTTGTTTATACACGGTTTTATCCACGTCAAAACTTTCATTTGCTGGCTTTAAAACAAGATTAAGGGTGTTGGAGGGAATTCTTGTTCAAAAGTGTATACTTTGTAGGTCATAACTTTTCCTTATCCACATAGAATAAGTGAAGGGACCTTGGTGGACAAAAGAAAACAAAAAAAAATTCACGTCGAAGCAAGGTGGGTTATGCACGGTTTATCCACGCCAAAAAGGGTGATTTACACATGTTTTCCATATAATATCCGGAACCAAATAGCGGATTGAGAGGCCTTGGGCCAATCGACGGCGTACCATGGTGGATGAAATTTCAATTTTGGGAGCCTCTACTAATTTATGGGGAACTACCGAATCAGGCATTTTTCCTTCAAAATGCCGGGGGTAAACCCAAATCTTCCACCGTTCCAGAATTTTTTGGTATTCTTTCCATTTTTGGAAATGAAGGAGTTGATCTTCACCAAGGAGGAGGATAAATGGGCGTTCGGGGTATTGTTGACTTAGATGCTCCAGGGTTCGAATGGTATAGGAAGGCAAAGGAAAGTCCCTTTCGACGGTGCAAAGTTTTAATCGTGGATTATCCTCAATACAGGTTTCTATCCATTTTGCTCTGGTTTCAAAATCAAGCATTGAATCACCGATTTTGAGGGGATTTTGAGGGGAAAGAACAAACCAGACCTCCACTATACTGGGCAAGGAAGCGAAATACTCCGCCAAAATGAGGTGACCCTGATGAACCGGATTAAAGGACCCAAAAAAGAGCCCTATACAGTCTTTGTCGGGTTTTTCAGGATCTCCGGACGGGGTAACCATGACTTTCCATTAATTGATCCAAAAATTGATAGGCCTCCTCCAGGCGATCGTTGGGAACAATAGCATCAAAGAAAACAGCTTGTTCCATCTCCAAACGGGCTTTTTCCAATCGCATTTGGATTTTGGCTTCGCTCTCAGTTTTGCGTTTGCGCAGTCGTTGCTCCAAAATCTTTAAATCCGATACCCCCACAAACAAAGCCACCGTGCGGTCTGGATAAGCTTTTTTGAAAGCCAAACCACCCCGCACATCCAAGTCCAAAAGAAGGACTCTTTCGTCGCGTAGGCAATTCAAAATAGGCTGTCGGGGTGTTCCATAAAAATGTCCAGGATAAACCTCTTCCCATTCGACAAAGAAATCGGTTTTTATTTTGTTACGAAAATCTTCTTCGCTCACAAAAAAATAATCAATTCCGTTTTTTTCGTAGGGACGTGGTTCACGGCTGGTATAGGAAACAGAAAAATCAAAGTGATCAAACAAGGATTTTATATATCGAACAAGGGTTGTTTTTCCGGCACCACTGGGAGCAGAAAAAACAAAAAACAAAGGTTTTATCATCTACAAAAGATTAGCAGATTGCTCCTTGATTTTCTCCACCCACTCTTTGGCCATGACCACACGGTGTTGGATTTCAAAATCCGATGCCTTGGAGCCGATGGTATTGATTTCCCTCCCTATTTCTTGGGCGACAAATCCTAATTTACGGCCTTGTTCGGTGTCATTTTGAAGGATTTGTTTCGCTAGATGTAGGTGGGCCTGTAATCGAACGATTTCTTCAGAGATATCCTTTTTTTCGAGATAAAAGAGAATTTCTTGTTCCATCCGGCCGGGATCCGGCGCAAAAGAACCGCCAAGGCCGGGGTTGTTTTTCCATTCGTTAAGAAAAGATTCTATTTTTTGACGAATGATTTGAGGTTTTTTTGATTCGTTGTTACGGATATGGTCGAGTATGCCTTGAACCTCTTCAAGGTATTCCAAAACGACCGATGCGATGCCCTGGCCCTCCTGAGAACGGAATTCTTTACAAAGGTTTAAAGCTTCTTGCAGTGCATCACGAAACGCGGCGACCGTTGCCGCATCGGGCTCTGCACCCGACGCTGGTAATTCAGTGTTATTCTGGTATGCATTTTTGTAAAGCAAAGGATGTCGAGTCGCTAAATGAATCCACGCTTGTGCAAGGTCCGCTTTGGTGGTGGTGTCTTGATTTTTGGTAGCCAGCCAACGCTGCCAATCATCCCAGACCTCGTCCAAAACCTGAAACTGCAGCCCGGTGGACGGAACACCGCCCTTGGGGCTTGTTTCTTCGGCGTAGAGGCTCAGGGTTACTTTGCCGCGAATCAGTTCTTTTTGAAGGACTTTGAGGGTTTCCGCCTCCAAAGGAGTCCACAGATCCCCCCAACGCCATTGCACATCCAGGCTCTTGCTGTTCAGGGTTTTGATTTCGAGTCGGTAGGTTTTGTGAGTTCCAACCAGGGTGGCCCGACCAAAACCAGTCATCGAGGTGGTTTTCATGTGGGCTCAAAGTAAAAACGAACACGGGCAAAAACATCGTCAGGGGCATACCCCTTTCCAAGCAAAAATCTTGATAGTTTGGCGCAGCGCTTTTGTCTTTCTTGAAAACTTAGGCTTTCACCAGGGACGATCATCGAGTTCCATTTGGCGACAGCCAAATCGTTCAATGCTGATTGGTTAGGGTCCAACTCAAGGCACCATCGCCGAGCCTCCTCCAGATGATCGCGTAATCCCCAACGGGTTAGTCCGTTACGTATTTTGTTCCATCCCCAGCGGGCCCGCAGGCAACGGTCTCGGCAATAGATCTCAACAAAGCGACGATTGTCCACAAAACGATCCCGCAGGAGTTTATCCAAAATCGCCTGCCTCTGCTCGGTGTTTAGGCTTGTTTGGTCCAGGCGCCGCTGTATATGCCAAACGCAACATTCTTTGCGGGAGCAAAGAGCCATCAAACGGTTGAGGACCGATTTAGGATCCGAAGGCAGGTCTTTTTTCAAAAGTCGGAGCGAAACAGAAGGCATCAAATTTCGGTATTTTTACCCAATCCCATGAATCTCTCGGACGATCTTTCTTGGAATTTGCAACGAATCGCCACAACGGTGAAGGGCTCGCAATGGCTTGTCAACGGGCATGCCAGCGATAAGTTGGTGCAGGAATGGGTATTTGATACACGGCGTTGCACCCATCCCGAAGGTGCGCTTTTTTTGGCCCTGGTTGGCGAGAATAAAGCGCGGGATGGTCACGATTTTTTGGGAGTAGCTTATCGAATGGGCATCCGGCTTTTTTTGGTCCGACTCGGCGTTTCCCACGAATGGCCAACAAACGATCCCAACCTGGCTGTATTGGCGGTTCCAGATCCATTGAAAGCCTTGCAGGCCGTGGCCGCGGAACATCGCCGCACTTGGGGAGGTCCGGTTTGGGCCATAACGGGCTCCAATGGCAAAACCCAGGTCAAAGAATGGATCGCAGAGCTGATTCAAAGCCGGGTTGCCTTCGCCAAAACACCGGGAAGCTTTAATTCTCAATTGGGCTTGCCCCTGTCAGTTTTGGGCCTTAAAGCGGGCCAAGCCCTGGGGATTTTTGAGGCAGGCATTTCCCAAAAAGGAGAAATGAGCCCGCTGGCCTCTATTTTGACTCCCCAAGGGGGCTTGCTCACCCATTTTGGGGAGGCCCATCAGGAAGGCTTTGATAGCATGGCCCAGAAGTTGCAGGAAAAATTATTGCTTTTTGAAGGATGTGATTGGGTGGTCGGCCGACTGGATTCAAGGGAGGCCCATAGGTCGGTATGGAAGGAGGTTGTTTTACGAAATCCGAACACCGTTTATCATTGGTGGACCGACGGCAAGGAGGAAGATGAATGGTTTCGTTCATTGGAATCGGAGGGAATCGCGCGCGCGCGATTGATTTTGTGGAAACTTATCACAAAAAGTGTTACAGAAAACGGGAATATGTGGTGTGAACTTCAATCGGAAGGCCAAAGTTCTCTTTGTTTTGAGGTGGCCGGACGTGGAGAGGCTCTCTTGGAAAACATGGCGGGTACCGTGTTAACGGTGGCCGCCGGAGGTCTTTGGAACAACGAGTGGGGACCCCGTTGTGCGATGCTGAGGACCTTGCCTATGCGGATGGAAATTAAGGAAATACCGGGCTCTTGTCGATTGTTAAATGACAGTTACAGTTTGGATGCCGACTCTTTTCAGTGGGCCATGCGCGAATGGGCATTGCAGGTGGGCGATTCGGAGGGCCTGATTATTTTGTCCGAACCCGATTCCCCCAAGACCTCCACCGAAACCACCGGCCTTCAAGACCCCTTGGATCCTTTTATTCAAACGCTCCAACACTATTCATGGAAGCGATTGTTCTTGGTAGGTAAAAATTGGAGAGGGGTGGTATGGCCATCCCGTCCTTCGCAAAGTATCCAAGTTTTTGATGATACCGAGGAATTTCTTCAAAAATGGCCCCTGGATCAAAGCGTACATGCCTGCATTTTGCTCAAAGGGGCGCGAAAGTTTGGGTTTGAGCGTATTGAACAAAAATTACTGGTACAGGGGCATCAAACCGTTTTGGAAATTGATTTGGAAGCCGTGCGGACCAATTTTGGTATTTTTCGTTCCCTTAACCAACCCGGGGTTCGAAGCATGGTGATGGTCAAGGCCGGGGCTTACGGCAGTGGAAGTGTAGAAATCGCCAGGATTCTTCAAGAGGCCGGCGCCGATTATTTGGCGGTTGCTACCGCCGGCGAAGGAATCGAGCTACGTCGTGGAGGAATCCAAACGCCGATTTTGGTCATGAACAGCGGCCCCACATCCACCGATACGATGACGCATTACGGGTTGGAACCGGATTTGTATTCCTTGGAAGAAATAAGACGATGGAGCAAGTCCCCCCAAGCCCCTTCTTTTTTTCATATTCCTCTCGATACCGGGATGCGACGCCTCGGCTTGGGGGCCGAGGATTTGGATGAAGCCCTGGATTTGTTGGCCCAGCAACCAACAAAATTGCGAATTCGAAGCATTTACACCCACCTTACCTCGTCGGAGGAGCCAGGCCAAGATGCTTTTAGTGCAGGGCAATGGCAAAGCCTTCTGGAATTTGTCCAAGTTTTTGAGCAACGAATGGGGTACCGACCCTGGGTGCATGCATTGAATACCGCCGGAATCCTTCGATTCAGGGAATACCAAGGGGATATGGTTCGTTTGGGACTGGGCTTGTATGGACTGGAACCAACAGGTCGTCTGCAGGATCGTCTCAAGCCATTGACTCGTTTCAAAACCACCTTGGTTCAAACGCATCGTTTGGTGAAGGGACAAACGATGGGCTACGGAAATCAGGGCGTGATGGCCCGAGATGGCGTTGTGGGGGTTTTGCCGGTTGGATACGCGGACGGTTTGCCCCGGGCCTTGGGTATGGGGCGGGTTTTTTTTGAAATCAATGGCTGTTCGGTGCCGACGATAGGTCGTATTAGCATGGATTTTTGTTTGGTGGATTTGACCGATGTCAGGGCCGCTGTGGGGGATGAGGTTTTGCTGTGGAGCCAAGCCCGGGATGTCAGGGCCTGGGCTGAAGCCGCTGGAACCATTCCTTATGAAATTTTGACCGGGTTATCCCCAAGGGTGCAGCGGGTGTACATTCGGGGTTAAGAGCGGTTATTTTTGAGACCCGGAAAAAACAAGGCAAAAGCGTAGCCCGATTACTTTATTCAATGTTATTTAAGACCCGTCGTCAAATAAGCTGGAGGCCTTGGGCCCACCCTCTTTTGATTGTACTCCTGCTTTGGGGGCTTACGGCCAACCAAGGATGTTCGAGTCGACGCAAAGGCCGTAACAAAAAATGCAATTGCCCATCCATTGGATGGAACTCGCCTTCCGCTACCCATCCAACAGCCGTTAACGCTGCGTCCGAACCAACCCCTAACTTAAGTTGAAGGTATGCCTCAGCGTGAAGGAAGTTTAGACCAAGCCCCCACGGGCGTTCCGCTTTTAATTGTTCGGCTGGATGAAAGCGACCTATCACTCAAGTTGATGGAAATGGGATGTTTGCCCGGAGAAAAATTAGAAATTGTACACCGCGCATCGGGCGGAGACCCTTTGGCTATCAAGGTGATGGAATATGTGCTGGGGTTGCGGTCCCGTGAAGCGGCTGCGGTTTGGGTATCGTGGGGAGACACCCCTTTGCGTAATTTGTGGAACCCCCAGGAACCATGAGCTTGCCTCGTATTTTTTTGGCCGGTAACCCGAATTCCGGAAAGAGTACGCTCTTCAATGCCCTGACCGGATTACACCACAAAACCGCCAATTTTCCCGGCGTTACGGTCGAAAGCCTTCAGGCCGAAATCGAACTTCGAACGGCCGGATCAACGGTTTTGGTGGATTTACCGGGCACGTACAGTCTTTACCCACAATCTCAGGATGAGTGGGTGGCCTGCCAGGCCTTGGTACAGGCTGCCGGTGAGGGTTTACCCACCTTGGTTGTCGTCGTTGTGGATGCGGCCAACCTCAACAGAAGCATGCTTCTTATTAGTCAAATTCAAGAATTGGGTTTGACGATGCAAGTTGTTTTGAATAAGTGCGACCGCGTGGCCAGCCCAAGCATGAAAGGGGTGGTGCAATGGTTTGAGAATGAAATGAAAATCAAAGCCTTGGTCTG
>RFPG01000002.1 GCA_009926245.1 Sphingobacteriia bacterium
AAGTTAAGGGGCCGTCCGTCCCGCGATTGGTGGGATAATCAAAAGCCCTAAAATCCAACCGATAAACCGCCGCAATACCCTTTGTATTCACCCAAGGTGAATGCCTCGGCATGCACGGCAATCATCAAGATTTTGGCCCTCACGCCAACCCCCATACGCAATGTGCGATCGCTTTTGGTTTCGATGTCCAAGGGTTTGTCCAGCGAGGTCCATTCCTCGGTGAACCGCAATGGATTGTTTGGATCGGGGGTCAAACCGCTGCGTATCGGGTAATTTCCTTCGGCCACCAAGCGAAAGGTGGATTCCTGCATGCCCAGGCTTGCAAAACCGGTGACCATTAGGATTTTTTTGGAGAGAATAAGGCCGAGGCCCGTTGCCCTCCCTTCCATAAACAGCCGTTGCTTTGAAAAATCCTCGGAACCATTGATCCGATAATCCGCCAAAACCACGTTCCCCGGAAGGGTGCGTGGGTAATCCGAGGCGCTTGGTCCGTCAACGCGGGTGTCCAGGGCGTAACTCATCCGGGAATGATTAGCATAAACACTCATACTCAGGGGAAAGCGCTTGAGGACCGGGATCCATTGCAATAGCTCGTGTTTGATGCCAGCCCCCCAAAAACGAATCTCTCCTCGTAACAAATTATCAGGCACCAAATTTCCCCCCACGGTCGATAGATCCAAAACCGGCGCGTACCGAATATTAAGCTCGGTGTTTTTGATCAGGCCGATATTGGCCTGGATATAAGGAGCAAACACATTACGCATTCCCAATCCTTTGAGCAGATCCGGCAATGTATCCAACGCGACGGAGCGCAGGCCACCTGGAGCGGTGGAATCTGCCAAAGTCCCAAACACAACCCAGGATGGCGATGCGGCATTTCGATCGCCGGCAATGGTGGGAACCCGATCGGCCTGCCCTCCCAAAGGGCGTATGTTCTGCAATCCCAAGGCATTGGCATCAAAAGTCCGGTCTGTTTCGGGCAGGGTCAACATGGTAGCCCCGGCCTGGACATTGAAGCGTAGGAGTTTAAGGGAATTGGCGGTATTGAACCAGTTTTGACCCAAAGCCTGCGAAAAACCCCGGCCCAAAGGACCCACATAGGCGCCCACCAAACGATTGGCATCTTCACGGCCTCCGGATAACACCCCCAGGGCTGCATCCTGAGCACGGGTCTTGGTCATGGTGCATCCAAAGACAACTGCAAGGAGAAAATACAAGGAGGAGGAGCGGAAGAAATGATTCATCGTTTTACGATTAAGGTGAAAGGCAAACCTAATAAGGCGAAGATACGCAGCCTAGATAAATCAAATACGATCGGAAGCAGGAAGGTTCGCCAAAGCAGGGGGCCTCAATTCCAAGACCGCCTTCATGACTTCCTCCACTGGAATCCGATTCATGCAGGGGTTGTCCGGAAGAACACAGCGGACTTGACCGCAGGGGTTGCAGGGTAATTTTTTGTGCAATGCCCTGAAAAAAGGCACTTTGGGAGAAAATATTTCGGGCTCCCCTGGCCCAAAAAGCCCCACCGTTGGACAACCGGCGGCGACCGCTAAGTGCATGGGGCCGCTTTCGTTGCCCACCATCAGATGCGCCTCTGCCAACAAAGGAATCAACCTCGATACAGGGCGGCCCTCCATCCAAGTATGGGTTTCAAAATCCAACATCGCGCGGATGCGCTCCACGTCGCCTTGCTCATCCGGTGTTCCAACAAAAACAATGTCCAAATTCATTTCGGCGTGCAATCGGCGTGCCAATTCGGCCCAGCGATGAAGCGACCATCTTCGTAACAATTTTCGAGCCCCGGTGTGGAGAATCGCGTAATGTGTCAAATCGTGCCGATTCAAAAAGAGCTCGGCCTCCGTACGGGCAGCTGGGATGGTCCTCAACAGCCGTTGGCCGGGCTGATCCAATCCCAACCATCGCAGGCTTTCCTCCGGACCCGCCTTCAGCCAAGGACCCGCCAGGACCAGGTTGATATCCCATTCATGGAGCTGAGGTTGGCCTAACAAGCGACGCTTCAAACGAATGGTGCCCCGATCCCTGCGCGCTCTCGCTCCGCTCTTCAAAGCATAAAGGAGGGTTCTCCAGCTTCCCCTCCCCTCAATAACCACATCGTAAGCCATTTCGGTCGGAGGTGCTTGTTCTTTCCATACCCTATGAAGCCCATCTTGACCCTCCATCCATTCGCCAACCGTACGCTGGCACCATAGATCGATTTTGGCACCGGGATGATCCATCGCAAGAGCCTTGATCATGGGGAGGGTGGTGACCATATCTCCGATTTCGTCCAGACGGATGACCAAAAAACGCAAGCCTACTCCGCTCCTGATTTCATCGTCCTTCCTGGGACGGCGTCCGAAGGGATGGCGCAAAGCACCCAACAAGGGCCAAAACAGACCGCAAAGGGCCGAGACCCCAAAGTACAAGCGCTCGTTTCGCAACATCCATGCAAATCTGCGGACAAACAACCCTTCTTGGAGCCCTAACCCCGGCGGTTGGTGGACCCTAGGCCGTATTTTTACCCTTCATCAAGCGCTGAGAACCCCTTAACCATGCCAAACAACCAAAACGAATACGATTCTTCGGGAATTTTTCGGTTCATCTGGACCCACCGCCTTTTACTGGGCCTAGGCGGCCTGAGCGGAGCCCTGTTGGGTGTCCTTTTTTCGTCCTCGTGGTTTGTCACCCCCCTCTACGAATCCAAAGTCGTTTTTTACCCTGCAACGGTGAATTCAATTTCCAAGGCCCTCCTCTCGGACAACCCTTCGGATAAAACCGATGTTCTGGAATTCGGCGCAGAAGAGCAAAGCGACCAATTGATTCAAATTTTGTATTCGGACGATATTCGCGATAGCATTGTTAGGCGATTTGACTTGATGAATCATTACGAAATTCCTGTCAATGCCAAATTTCGTAATACGTTGTTACAAAAAGAATACGAAAAACTAATTCAATTTAAACGAACCGAATACATGTCGGTGGAAATCACCGTCAGGGATCGGGACCCCAAAATTGCGGCTGAAATCGCCAATACGATTGCGGCTCTTTTGGACCAAACCAAAAACAAAATCCAAAGCGAACAGGCCCAAAAGGCATTCACAATCGTTGAAAATCAATACCTTGCCAAGAAAGCTTGGATTGAGAAGCTCAACGATTCCCTTAATTTTTTTCGTTCGCAAGGCATCTTTGATTACGAGCTTCAAGCAGACCACCTCACCGAGGTTCAGGTACAATCCCTTTCGACCCGAGCCGAGGCCCAAGGCAAAGTTGAAACCCTGCGCAAGCTCAAAGTCAGCGAGTCCGATACCGGCATTATCAATAACCTGGCGAGGCAGCGAGGCAGCGAAGCTTCGTTGGCTGATTTGGGGCGGCAACTCAAAGTACTGGAACTCTACGGGGGCGCTTACAATTCGGTGAAGGAACAACTCGAAAAAGAGAACGAAGAATTGGTCAAGGTCCGAATGCGCTACGATCGCTCCCGGGTTGACTTGGAAGAGGTCCTACCGGTCAAATTTTTGGTGAATGCAGCGCGGCCGTCCGAAAAGAAGGCCTACCCGGTGCGTTGGCTCATTGTGGTCCTGGCGGGGACCGGCTCTTTGATCCTGGCCGCCCTTTACGCGACTTTTCGGCATCATTTACAGGAACTGAAAAATTAATGTATCGCGGGGCCTTTGGACTGCTGGCCGGGGCCTGGGCGCTGGTTTTGGGCGGAGGAATTGCCTTGGAGCAATGGTGGGTTCTGGCCCTCCCTTTTGGGTTCGCCTTCGTAGCCTTGTGCATCCTTCGTTTGGATGCGGCCCTTCTCGTTCTGGCCGCACTTACGCCCCTTAGTGTCTTGATCGATGATCCGTCGTTGGGTTTTGCTGTTCAAATTCCCACCGACCCCATGATGTTGGTCATCAGTGCCGTTCTGGTCGGCCGATGGCTTTGGATCCAACCCCCTTCCAAGGCCTTGCTGACCCATCCCATCACCATCATCCTGGTATTATGGACCCTCTGGATGGTTTACACGATTCCGGCTTCATCGAGTCCCTGGGTTTCCCTCAAATTTGTATTATCAAATACTTGGAAAGTTTTGCCCTGTTATTTTGGCGCAGTCCTCCTCTTCCAAAAAAATCGTAACATTCTTGGGTTCTGGTGGTTGTACCTCATCCCACTGGCTTTTGTCGCGGCTTGGAGTCTCTATCAGCACGCCAACGATGGCTTTACCAAAGAGGCTAGCTACTGGGCCTCCGAACCATTTGTTATCAACCATGGAATTTATGGCGCGATGCTGGCATTTCTTATACCGCTGGTCGTCCTTTACTTGATTAAACCTGAAGTCCTTGGGAGCACAGCCCGCCTTCGGCCCTTGTTTTTGGCGCTCCTGGTCCTCCTGACCATCGCCGTCATCATGAGCTATACACGGGCTGCATGGGTGAGTTTGGCCGCTGCCTTGGGTTTTTGGCTGGTCTTGGTATCGGGCCTACGGTTTCGTTGGTTGATGACCTTTGTGGTTCTAGTCACGGTTTTGGTGGCCCTCAACAGCGGTCCTCTCCTGATGTTTTTGATGCGTAACAAAACCGATTCCCAAGACCGCCTCGACAAACACCTTCAATCCATCTCCAATGTTCGCAGCGACGCCTCCAATTTGGAACGGCTCAATCGCTGGGCGGCAGGTCTGCGGATGTTCCAAGAACGACCCTGGCTGGGTTGGGGACCGGGCACCTACATGTTGCAATACGCTCCCTACCAAAACCCCTACCAAAAAACCATCATCAGCACCAACAACGCGGATGTAGGAGGAATTCACTCTGAATATTTTGGACCCCTGGTCGAAACGGGCGTTCCAGGCTTCCTTCTTTTTGCGAGCCTGGTTCTGGCCTCCCTCCAAAGGGGCATGGTTCTATGGCAGCGTTTAAAAAATCCGGAACACCAACGCGAGCGGGCCCTGTCCTTGGCGGCAGTCCTGGGACTGGTCACCTACTATACCCACGGTTTGCTTAACAATTACCTGGACATGGACAAAACCGCGCTGTTGTTTTGGTCCATGTTGGCCGTCTTGGTGGCCTTGGACCTCAAAACCACCCCCGCCAAGCAACAGGCTTAGCGCTTGGTATCCAAGGAAGAAGAAAGCGCTGACCCCAGCACATTGAATCCCAGGACCATCGTAAAAATGAGTCCGGCCGGAGCCCAAACGAGGTGAGGCGCGCCCAATAAGAGGTACGGATAATGCTCCCGTAACATGGTTCCCAGCGAAGGAACCGGCGGCTGGACCCCCAGCCCCAAAAATCCAAGACCTGACTCAAGCAAAATAGCCGAGCCAAACACCGAAGCGGCCATGACCAACAAGGGTTTGAACAGGTTGGGCAAAAGCTGAACGGTCATGAGGTGCCAATCCGAAAATCCCATCATGCGGGCGGCCATAACAAATTCTCTTTCGCGCAGGGCCAAAACTTGACCCCGAACAATTCGGGCCACATCCACCCACATGGTTAAACCAATGGCCACAAAAACTTGCCACCATCCTCTGCCCAATGCCAACGAAAAAGCCAAGACCAGCATCACCGAAGGCAGGGACCAAATCACCTGCATCAACCAAGACAAAACGCGATCAACCCAGGAACGATAAAAACCAGCCACCATGCCCACGGTGGTACCAAAAACAAGGGCCAATGCCATGGCCGCCAATCCAGTCCCCAGGGAAACCCGGATTCCCCAAACCAAGCGGCTTAGCAAATCCCTGCCCAGGGTATCGGTCCCCAACCAATGCCGAATCGCGCCCTGATGCATCAGCGGCTGCACCGCTTGATCTGGATTTTGGGTATTGGCATAGGGGGTAGGGTCCGGCAACGCATAGACCCCAAAAACCGAAAGCAACAAAAGCAGAACCAAATACCCACCGCTTGTCGCCAAGACGATCCGGACGGACCTGGAATGTTGGTTACTTTCCTTCATCGTGGAACAAATTTAGCCGTAGTTCCGACCCTTCCATGTGAATTTGCCTCGGTAACCCGCCAGACCGGCCCCCAACGTATAGGGCAAATACCAAAGCTGCGTCCAAATCAAAAGACCCCAGTGGGCGGATCGCTCGTAAAAACCGGCAACTGTGCGCGTATAATGACCATCCATCCATGCCTTGAGGCCCCAGGTTCCCAAAGCCATCGCAACCAATCCGTATTGGCCTTGCAGCACGCCGCCAACGAGCGTTCCCAAGAGGATGGCATGCATGAACCACACGCTTTTGAGGATGAGCGCAACGACCGGATCCGGGTAGGCACCTTGTTTGGAAATCCACCGAATCCGCTGAGCCAAAAAATCCCGAAAAGAACCCAAAGGCGGTGTATCCACCATGGCCTGCCTATCCAAACAAAACGTTAGCGCCGAAGGCCCCTTCAAACGACTGAATTGATGCATTAACAAATCATCATCCCCCCCGGGATGTTTCCAATTGCTTTCGTAGGGTGCGGTTTCCAAAAAAGCCCGACGATCAAAAGCCATGTTACCCCCGTTGGAAATCACCGGACGACCCTGGGCCAAGGTCGATGCCGCAATGGCATTCAAACTCATGAATTCCAGCGCCTGGCTCCTTTCCCACAGCGTGTTAGCGGGCGATAACCGAACCGGGCCTGCCACAAAAACCAAGCCATCCTGGCTTTTGGCTTTGGCAATCATCGTTCGGATCCAGAGCGGTCCCGGAACACAATCTGCATCGGTTACCAAAACCCAACGGCCTTTGGCTTGTTGAACCCCGTAGGCGATGGCCCCTTTTTTGTGAGGAGGGAAGCCATCGGATCCGTTCCGTTCCAAAACTCGAAAGGGGGCTTTTGAAAACTGCTCCAAGAAATTTCGGGTCTGTTCCGCTGATCCATCGGTGGATTGGTCATCAACCCATAACAATTCCCAAGCAAAATCCGTCTGCTGCTCCATCAAGGCCTGCAACAAAGGACTCATGCGCTGGATTTCGTTTCGGGCGGCCACCAAGACAGTCACCCAGGGCTGGGCTTCGTTGGCTTGATGGATCGAACCCCAAGCAAGGCTCTCGTTGAGGCCCAACCTTGGTCCATGGCCCTCTGCATCGACTGCCTTTTGCCAACCCTTCGCAAAAAAGACCAGCATTCTTCTGTAAAAAAGCAAAAAGACCCCAAAAACCAACCCCAAAAACCAAATCATAGGGCCCTCCATTTCCTTCGACCCCTCAACAACCACCACGAACCCCCAACGAGTGCTGGAAATCCAACATTGGTGAACCAAATAAGCCAAGGCACCAACATCGAATGGGTCGGAACCGGAAGCAGAGGGCCAAAAACAAGGAAGGCAGAGAGGCCCCGCAAACCCAATTCGCCCAAGACACCCAAGGGAGCAAACCAATTCACCGCCAAAACCATGGCCACTAAAAAATAAACCGAAGCCCCGTCCATTATTAATCCCAGGAGTTCCAACCAAAAAGCCCATTGGCCCAATAACAACAGATGACGAAGGAAGGACCAGGCCTGCAATGCCACTGGAAGATGGTACGTCGGCGTGTAGGCCTGCATTTTCCTAAATATGGTGAACCATGCCCATCCTGCCAAGATAGCCAACCCACCCAGAACCACCGAAAGCCAAACCGAGTCCAAAGGCGCCCACGACCATTGCACGGCCCATCGAGCCTTGGAAGAAGGA
The DNA here is from genome assembly GCA_009926245.1 of Sphingobacteriia bacterium. Lineage (GTDB taxonomy): Bacteria > Bacteroidota > Bacteroidia > UBA7662 > UBA7662 > SYHX01. The sequence goes on from RFPG01000002.1 coordinate 7,645, forward strand.
TCCACCAACCACCAAGCCAGCGCCGGCACCAACAAGACCCAAACCCATTGGGTAGAAGAGGATAACCAGGTGGAAACCATGACCCTCGGGTGTTGATCTTTTGGATAAAACCGGCAACGGCCGGCAAACTCCGTTAACCTAGCAGGAAACCATAACGAACCCAAAATACCGTAACATAGAATTGGAATGTTTTTCTGAACCCTGTTCCACCAAGACCGATGAGGGTCCTCATCATCCTCCATGATTAGACTCCATTTGATCGCATCCACGACCAACCCCAGCAGTGGAAGTACGATAACCGCCACCAAAAGACGCCAACCTTGAGCCAACCACCACTTGGATGACCCGATCACCTTCACAACCGCCGGCGCGTCCACCAAGGTCCATGTTCCGGACTTGGACCAAAATTGTCCCAACAAAGCAGCCAGCCCCAACCATGGAACCAAACCCAGTCCTGTAGACCACCACCGGCTTTGGGTCAAACGGACCAAGCCCTCAGGCCACAAAGCCATCCCCTGACTTGAAGCAGTATTTTTGGTCATTCACCACAAAGTAAATGCCCCAAGCACCAACAGCCCGCCCCACCGACAAAGTAATCCTAGGGATTGATCCTGGCACTTTGCTGATGGGTTATGGTATTCTGCGTATCCAAGGAAACCGGGTATCCCTATTGGATGCAGGGCATTGGCGATTTCGCTCCACCGATTCCCATCTGTTAAGGCTCAGCCTCATTTTCAAACAAACCCTGGCCCTCATCCAATTGCATCAACCCGATGAATTGGCGATCGAGGCCCCGTTTTTCGCGCAAAATGTCCAATCTCTGATCAAACTAGGCCGGGCCCAAGGAGCAGCCATTGCTGCGGCCTTGGAACGAGACATCCCTGTCTTTGAATACCTCCCCAAGAAAATCAAACAAGCTGTCACCGGCAACGGCAATGCTTCCAAGCAACAGGTAGCCGCCATGCTAGCAACCCTGCTACAAACACCCACCGACCACTTCAAAAACGACGCAACGGATGCTCTGGGAGCTGCTTATTGCCATTTCCTCCGAATAAACGACCCGACCACAACAGCGGTGACTTCAACAACCTCTCGATCAACCAAAACAAAAGCTGCCTCAGGCCCCAAAAAGAAACAAGCGTGGGAACAATTTTTGCGCAGTAACCCGGACCGCCAACTTTAAACGATCCGGTCCACTTTAAACGATTCGATCCCTTTAAACGATCGTATCAGCGCTCAAAAACCCCCGGATACGCGCAGCATGTTCCTGCAATTCCTCCGGAAGAGGGCGCAACTTGGGACGAGCAAAGGAAAGCTCCCCGACTTCGTTCATAGGCACCAAATGAACATGGGCATGCGGTACCTCTAGCCCGATGACCGCCATACCCACTTTGCGACAAGGAAAGGCCGATTGTATAGCCGGAGCCAATTGACGAACCATCGCCCAAACCGCTGAATAATACGGCTCGGGGATATCGTAAATCGCATTGACTTCGATTTTGGGAATCACCAAAACATGGCCAAATGCCAAAGGAAAGATATCCAAAAAAGCCAAGGCATGCTCATTCTCTGCAACAACATGCGCAGGGATCTCCTTCCGAATGATTTTCATGAAGAGACCTTCCACCTTCTCAGAATTTAAAGAGAGATTTCCAAAACCTCCAGGCGCATTAAACCCGAAGGAACCTGAACCTCAGCAACTTCACCGACTCTTTTTCCTAACAAACCTTGACCAATGGGTGAACCGACGCTGATTTTACCCGCCTTGAAATCAGCTTCCTTTTCCGAAACCAAAGTGTATTTCATTTCGGCCTGATTGGCCAAATTGCGGAGTCGAACCGTAGTCAAAGGCTGAACCTTGCCCGTATCAATTTGGGATTCATCCATCACACGTGCCGTGGCAAGCGTCTGTTCCAGTCGTGCAATTTGCATTTCCAACATGCCCTGAGCATCCTTGGCTGCATCGTACTCTGCGTTTTCCGAAAGGTCCCCCTTGTCCCGGGCTTCCTGAATCTGCCTGGCCATATCAGCACGGCCTTTGGTTTTGAGCTGATGCAATTCGACCTTGAGCTTCTCAAGGCCATCGCGGGTAAAAAAAGATACGGGGGTGCTCATAGGATAAAAATAAAGAACGCCCCTTAACGGGGCGTTATTCAAAAATAAATCAAAAATTAAAGACCGTAACGCACACCAAACAAGTGCGTTCCGCCAAAAGGACTGGTTCCCCTAAAGGCGTAGTCAAATCCAAAATTGGAGCTATTGAAAGGCGCATCAATGCTCAGACCAAAACTCAAGCCGGTATGCACATTTTGGGTAAATTCAGGATCGGAACCCGCATCCTCGTATTGGTAACCCGCACGGATCGCAGCAATTTTTCCGAACGCATACTCCGCGCCCACCCCGTATTGGTCGTTGGTAAAGGAATTGGAAGTAAAATTGGCAGCGACCGTTAAGCGATTCACCTTCTCGGCATCAAAATAAAAGTCGTAGGATCCTCCAATGTTCATCAAGGAAGGGAGTTCCAAGGTCTGCGAACGCTGGGACAAGGTCAACGGAACCGTACTACCCTGCATGACACCGCGTGCAGCAAGTCCATCCCCCGTAAAGGAAATAGGCGTGCCAACATTACGCAACGCAATACCGAACTTGATACGATCATCGGGACCCGTGATATACTGAATCCCGGCGTCAAACGCAACACCCGACGCATTCACGTCGGAAGTTCCTTCTGTAACAATACGCAACGAAGCGCCACCGTGAATACGATTCGAAAAAGAGCGGGCGTACGATACACCTAGATTTGCGATTGTCGGCTTGAAAGTCCCGAGACCACCGTCTGGGTTGTTGACCGTGGTAATATCAATGGCACCCATGTCAACGCTCATCACCGATACAGCCAAAACACTGGATTCATCCAAGCGCTGAGCCAAACCAAAGGCATTCATGTAGATTTCTGAACCACTCAACCAATTGGTCCTTGAGAAATACAATTCGGTTTTGCCACCCAAGGCCAAACCAGCCACGTTGAGGCGCTCGGCTTCGAGACCCTTGACATTAGCCGAATTGACACCGTACCAACCGGCCTGACGGGCCCATGGCATGATTTGCAACTCGGTTGCACCGGCCTGTCCTCGACGATCCGGGTTACCGGCCAAGGCATCAAAACTTGCAGCCGAAACCAACATCAGGGTTCCTAAGCATGCGATACGGAATTTTATAGTCATTACCACGTCTTAATTTGGGTTTCGGTTAATGTCGTTTAGAAAGTATCCAGATCCACCGGACGAAGTACACCAAACCACTTCACGGTTTTCTCACCAATACCGGGAGCATCCACGTGAATCAGGTAGGAACCACTGGCAATTGGTACTTTGTTTTGGTTCAACAGATCCCAATCAAGGTAAGTAGCGGTTGCATCGTCTTTGCGCAATGTCCGGATGAGGTTTCCATTGAGGGTGTAAATTCGAACCGTACACTTGGTTGGCAAGTTGGTGATTTTGACTCGGTTATCAATCTGACTCACCTCGTAATTGGAGGCGCCGTAGTATGGATTGGGAACCACTCGAATCAAATCAAGGGCCGACTTGGCCACATCTAGAACCTTCTTACGGGGAGCAATGCTGCGCAGATTCACCAAGTAATGAGGGTTCCCCTTGTTGATGCCGGCCGTATCCGTCACAAATTTGGAATACTTGCGTGATATCCGAATTTTGGCCGTGTAATCGTTGTCCAAGAAGGTCTTGCCTGGACGGAGCAGAGGCACCGAGGTGTAAAGAACACCGTTGTAGAACAAACGAAAATCAGGAAGTGTCATGGCCTTGGGGTTGTTCACCGGCGAAGCGACACCAACTTGCTTGTTCAACTGACGCCAGGTGACATCCGCCTGATCGTAACGGGAATTCATCACATAGATAAAGTGCCGACCGCCCATGGGCACCCGGAAATTCTGGCCACTCACCGAGAAGAATGAGTCTGTTGGGTTCCATTTCATATCACCGTGTGGGTGACCGGCAATGGATGAATAACGGCTATCCTCCCCGAATGAAATATTCAATCGCTCGCCGGTTTCCAAGTTGATGGCGTATCCTGGGAACCAGGACAAACCATTGCGCGGATCCCCATCGGGGTTACCCTCCTTATCGACCGAAGGTGCCACCCGAATGCGGTTACGCACTTGACGGCCTTGGGCTAGGAGTGAATCTTCGCAGGTCTCGATAACACAGGCCCTGGTCCACTTGGATTTGTCTTTGGTGATTACTACATCCACCGAAGCCAATTTGTCAATTTTGAAATAGGAATAACGAACCTCGGGGTTCAGCGCGCCGACGCCGGTAACTCCTGGCAAGAAATTCCAAAGGCCTGGCCACCAAGCAGCTGGTGCTGCATAGAGCATGGGAGCCCAAGTCCCACCGCGAACCTGAGGATTGGCTCCTTGGCCAGTCCACTCATCTTCAGCAATGTTCTCGAAGAAACGCTGTGGATCCCCCGGAGGAATCAAACCTGCTGGGTTTTGTGGGGTTGAATCCGAACGCGGTGTACCGCTCCGAATCCAGTCAAAAATTTCGAGACGCTCATCATCCGGCAAGAAGGAAAGCCAAGAATTTTGAGGATTTTGGTAGCTGAAGGTTGAGAACAAAACACCGTTTCCTCCGGCTGGATCATCACCCGGATTCTTGGAATTACGAATCGTAGCACTCAATCCGATGCGCTTGAAGACCGCGGTGGTTTCGTAGTAACCCAAAATTTGTTCATTCCCTGCCACCAAAACAGTATCGGAGTAAATGGTATCCAAAGCAGCTGAACCTGTATCCCCTAAGACCACATACCAACGACTTTGATCGTCCACGGCCGTAACCGAACCCGGCGTTCCTTTGTACATGAACAAACGCATATCGGCCTCCGGTACAGCGGTTGGATCGATGACCTTGAGGTTAATGGGTGCGGCATTCTTTTTGTAAAGTGGCGTAGGCATGAATCCGTTTTCTAGGATGGCCAAGACATCCATGCTATCAATCTCAATGATATTGCCCCCGTTGCCAACACCTTCCATTCGGCGAACCTCGGGTTGATCCCCATAAACACTGTTGAGGACCAAACCATCAAAGGTGGGTTCTGACTTATGCGGTATTCCCGTATAGGTTTTGACATTGTTACGGCCTGGCAAATAAGGCTTCTGCTGACCGGTATCCGTAACGATATCGTAGCGAGCGTAATTATTGTAACCGTAGGCAATGACCGTGTAGTAATACTTTTTGAAGTTGACCAGCTGGTCAGAACCCTCGGCAAAAGCATCTCTGTTGATTTTGAGGGTCATATTAACCCCTTTGTTGGCGCCATTGACGGCCAGGAAGGGGACAGACTGCTCTAATTCGGCATCAAACTCCCAGTTGATAATCCGATCCACCGAGTTTTGAATATCGCCTTGGTAAACCAAACGAGCCTTGGACTGGTCGTCCAACTCACCCGTCGAAACGTTGGAGGCCGATAATTGATAGACCTTGAAACCTTCAAACTTATAAACCGAATCGTAGGGAGGTTGACCGACCGGCCTGTTATCATTCAATGCCTTAATGACGGGATCCAATTCCCGATAACCCAGACGATAATTATTGCTGGTAGGCTTGTAAGAGAACGTCAAGATGAGCTCTTGGTCTAACTCGGTAATATCTACATCCGGGGCGTCAGGGCCATCAATGGTTTTGAAGCAGTTATCAAACAAAGCCTGGGACTTGGAGTCGGCCTTCAAAAGCAAATTAAACGATCCTCGGGCACCTCCTGAGGAAGCCCTCGCCCAAACAACACCGATGGTAACATAATTGACGGCACCCGGTTGCAGTGTGAAAGGACCGGCCGATTGTACAAAACGACGATCGGCGGGAACGTTGGGGTTGGCCCCGGGTCCCGGTGCATTTTCACTCCAATCAAACGGGGTCGCGATGGGGTTCTGGCACGATCCACCAACACCCCAACCGTATTGACGATCCGATGCGCCGGGGAACATGAGTCCGCTGTTGATGGTGGGTTGTGAACCCCCCGATCCAGGATAGCCATTACCCCCGTACACCATGCGGGTATTGTCCCTCCAACGGCCTACCATGTAGTTGTAGGCATTCTCGGCAGTTGTTGGGTTCCCGTTGGGCTGGCCATCGTTGTTGAAATACAAGAACTTGGCCATGATGATTCGCTCGGTTCGGGGCTCTGGGTCGCATCCTCCAGCTACAAATTCATCCACCGTGCAATCCCGATCGTTATCAATCCCATCGTTGGGATCTGCAAATGGGCCTTCAAAAAAGTCAATTCCGATGGATGGAGGATTGATTCCGTAACCTTGAATTCCCTCATCGTCGTCATCACCGTTGTAGCAAATACCCAAACCACGCGGCACATCGCAACCCACAAAGTCATCGGTATAGTTACCCAAATCCGGATCCGCCCACTGGGCCATAAAACAAGAATCCAATCGAATGGTGGAGCGGTTAATGATCTTGTTGTAATAAAAGGTCATGTTGTTCAGCTCATCGTTGGATTGATAAGCAAACGCCTGGGTTTGGATTTCCATGCCAATCGGCGTAGAACCCGAACCAGGGGTATTCCCCTTATCGTTGGTCACAAACCAAATACTCTGATCCCCGTAAATAAAAGGATAGTCTCCTCCATCGGGGGTGTACGCGCCGTTACCATCAGCGTCCACATATGGGGCCATGTTCGGATCCTGACCAGCAGTCAAATCACCGCTGACAGGCCATTCCCGAATAACCTGTGGAATCACATAATTCGGATCGGCCGTCGAAATCGCATTGATATGGTCTTGGACCTGACGACGATTCAGTTTCCAATGCTTGTCCCATAGTTTGCACTGATCGTTGGTAATGGTGGCATCCACTAGCGACAAGGGCCCAGCCCACCAACCCGCACCCAAAACCGTCGCCTGACGATAGGTCTGGGCGGCTATTTTGAGCAGACCGTTGGCATCAATCCCCCCTACCCAAACCGAACCCGCAAAGAGCGAATGCTTTTTGGGAGCTGTTGGATCATCCAACTTGGGAATTTCGTAACGGGCATTGCCGCTTCCTCCCTGATCCCACCAGTAGTCATTCCCACGCAGAATCATGGCCCGAACATTGTTGATGTCCAAGTTGACCCTGGAAGCCGGAGGATTGCAAGTGGCTGCAACCCGCGCAATAAACTTGCGTGCGTCTCCCTCCGCCCTTGTGGGGACATTGAGAGCTTCCCGAGCCTCGGCACCCCATAGGCAGGACATTAGACAGGTGACTAAAAGAATTCGCTTCATAGCTGCTTGATTTCTATAAGAGGATGGTTCTAAAAAAGGAGGCGATTGGGGAATTAGAAATTAAGACGAACGCCCAAACGTGTACGACGGGGTAATGAGAAATTCCCAGGATCGGCCATGGATGCACGGTACAAATCGTAGAAAGACTGACGGCTGATCACCGAAGCCAATTGCTGAGCACCCAAGTTGCTGGTCAAATAACCATCGTCCGTGGGGTCCCCGGTGAATTGATAAACACCTGTGATGTTGCGGTTATCAAAGAGATTGATGATCTGCAGATAGACGTTGACCGAAGCCTCGCGGGGTTTGCCATCGGCCTTGCGACCCATCGCAAAATTGAAATCCTTGTCCACACGGAAATTCATACGGAACTGCCAAGGCAAACGTGAACCGTTGATACCACCCTTGAGTGTTGTTCGGCCTGTTAAACCGCCAGCGGCATCTCCATCAGGAGTTACAATGGTTTGACGCGAATAGGGTGTACCGGAAATTGCATTGGCTACAAAGTTGAATCCAACCCCTTCAAGCAAGCCGAAACCACCGATTCGGGGTCCATCGTAGGTTTTGCCTGTTCCAAAACGGAAGTCCAAATTGGCTACCAAGCGATGACGAGCATCGAAGCTCAATGGAATGGGAGTCCGCAAATTGTCGATACCGGCCTGGATGATGTTGGCGGCCTGGTCTGGAGCCGAACCGGTACCATCGGCAAACTGCAGGGTGTAGCTGGCGTTAAGGCGAACATTTCCGGTACGACGCAAATCGTAGGTCAACGTCAAGCCTTTCACCGTACCAAAGTCAATGTTCCCGTAGGTTTGGTAATCAGCAGGGAATGCAAAAGGCACATTGATGATTTGAATCATGTTCCGCAGCTCACGATAGAAAGCCGCAATGGTCAAAGCCGAGGTCTTGTTGAGACGTTGTTTGAAACCCAACTGGTAATCAATGGTACGCTCAGGCTTGAGGTTCGGGTTGTTGATGGTCCCACCCACCTGACGCAAGAAATAATACTGACGGGGGTCAAAGCGGCTGAAAGCACTCGGGCGCTGAGTAAGTACATCGTAGTGGGCAAAGAATTGGGCCTCATCCGAAATCGGGAAAGAGAAGGCAACACGGGGCATCCAATTCACCTGGGGCGTATAGTCCGTGAAGGCATCGGCCCGTACCGCTATCTGGTTGGGGTCCTTGAGCCAAGGAATGACCGTACCCGTTGCAGAGGCTGCCGCAATACCCGAAGCATTCCGAATCTCAGCACCCTGCGCATTGTACCAACGATTGCCATCCCGGTAACCCAGGATCGCTTTGTTGGAGGCATTGTTATCGTTGATGTAAACAACAGCCGAACCAGGAACAACGGATGGATGACTTAGGCCAGCGGTATTAGGATCAGCTTCGAGATCGTTGATGGTTTTGGCCGTGTAGAGCAAAAAGGGATCCTGAAGAACAGGCTGGTTGGCGTCAAAACGGTCCACCCTCAATCCAACACGGAACACCAAGTCATCAAAGTCAAACTTGTCCTCGATATAACCTGCTGCATAAACCGGTGCAAAGGCTGCAATCGGACGATTCAAAGAATCGGTGAAAAAGTCCAAGCGGCCAGGCTGATTGGACAGTTTGTTGCCGAGGTAATCGTAACCAAAATAACCCACGAAGGAATTACCGGCATTCAACAATTCATCAGCAGAGAAGTAACTCAACTTGAGCTGGTCTGGATTCAAATCGTCAATTTGAATAAAGTCACTGGCACCACGGCCCAAAGAGGCCCGAAGGTTTTTGTCAAACATGGATTGATTGGACGCAATCAAACGGTTCCATAACACCGTGTCGCTGAGAGGGAATCCAAAAGAGTCCACATCGACAATCGGGTTCCATGGCTTGTCAAAATCCAAGATGTGCTGGTTGGTAAGAGCGCGGGCTTGACCCCACAAACCAATCGTGCTTGCAAATGGATTCATGCTGTAAGAGCGATCGATTCGCTGATCGTATTCAAAACCAAACTTGAGAGAATGGCCTCCAATATCCGCAGACGAAAAGAGCGTCATCCGGTAGGCATCGTTGTCGTTGAAGGAATAACCTCCAATTTGGCGACCCGACTCGTTCCAAATACCGTACGCAGTCCCTGGACGTAGGCCGTTGGTCAGACCACCGTTGAGGCGAACATCCGAAAGTCCGTTGATGCCCACATTGGTCGCCGTTAGGAAGCCATCTGCGTTGGTGCTACCACCAATGGTATTAAAGAAATCAATGCCCCAGTTGGCCAGCAAAGGATCAATTCCCAAAGCCCAAGTTTTGTCGTAAACCAAGTTGGTTTCCCGGTAACCTTGCAAAGAAGTCAATTCAAATTCGACGGTGTCACCTGCAATCAAAAAGGGAACGGATTCAGTCCCAAATTGGGGGGTCAAATCGTAACGAAAACGTCCAACATACCCGTAATTAAAAGGGTTTCGGCCCAAGGCTTCTCCACCGTTGGTGGAACCCGTTGCTTTGGTATAATCGAACTGAACTTGGTAATAAGCATTGCGAATGAGTCCGTCCTGCTTTTGGTCGGCTGACGCAAAATTCTGGCGAAAACGCGCGTAACCGCGGATCGTCTGGTTCTCGTTGTTCCCCATGTTGTCGGGGTTCATCATCGAATAAGCGCGGGTATAGGCCTTGCCCCAGGTTCGGTCGTAGTTTCCGCCCACCGTCATCGAAATACTGGTGTTGGGTTGAAAGTCCACTTTACCCGCAACGGAAATACGGTTGCGGTTGGCATTGGGACGGACACGGATCAACTCGTATTGGTCTTCTGTTACGAACTCGGAATTCCGTTGAATCCCGGTTCCAAAGATGGAGGGACGGTAAGGATCGGCCTGCAGAGCGGACAAACTACCCGGTTTCATCGTGTACAGTCCAATGGCCGAAGGCGAGGCATCCACCTGGGTTTCGGCTTCGCCGGAAAGGAAGAAGCCCAAGATGGACTTCTTGGTTTTGGCGTCCACCTGCTTGGTGATCAATGGGCCTGAAAAATTGAGGGCAAAAAGATTGTAACCGTAAGGTTCCAGGATCTTGGCCGAACTCAAAACTTCAGCTCCTCCAAAATAGGTGCTGGATGGACCGCGGGTTGTGATGTTAATGATACCGCCGGTAGCGTCCCCGTATTGGGCAGGGATACCGCCGGTGATAACGGTGGTCTGTTCAATGGCCGCGTTGGGCAGGTTGGTTGAACCCCGAACACGGATACCATCAATAAAGTACTCAGTACTAGAAGACCTGGAACCGCGGATGTTCAATGCCCCTCCTTCGTCCGCCTGGAATACACCGGCGGTGGTGGCCGCAATCGAGTTCACATCCCGGGTTGGCAGGGCCGCAATTTCTTCGCGGGTTACGGTACCTCCCGTTGAGGTTTCGTCCTTGGAAATCAAGGGAACCTCGTAATCAACGACGTTGATTTCGCCAAGATTCACACCGGATGACATCTTAATGTCCAAAAACTGGCTACGGTCCGCCGTGATCACCAAGCCCCGAACAACCTCGGAATTGTAACCTACGTAACTGACCTTGATATCGTATTTACCCGGTGAAAGGGCGCCAAATTTGTACTTTCCGTCAATATCGGTGGTTGTTCCGCCCTTCTGGACGCCTTCTTTTTCGATAATAACGTTGGCAAAGGGAATGCCTTCCTTGGGCTTGAGGGCATCGACTACTTTCCCCTGAACCGAACCGGTCCCGGCCTGCCCCCAAGCGGAGGCGGAATACAAACCAAACAACAAGAGCGCGAGGTACCTTTTCAACTGCATATGCTTTATTTTGAAGGCTATAGTTCAATGTTAGGTTCGGGGCAGCCAAAGTTTAGCTTTCCCAAAAAAGGATTAAAACACGAACTTAGGCACAAATGATGGATTTTAAGCCCATTTGGTCATCTAAATTTAACTTTTGAAGGATTACATCCCCCCGCCAAGCCCTTTC
>RFPG01000011.1 GCA_009926245.1 Sphingobacteriia bacterium
GACTGGAGGATTTCCGACAAAATTCCGGGTTCCAAAAGTCAACTGCGACGCAGGAAAGCTCACATTGAGGGCCAGCATCGTATCGGTCAATTCAAACGCGTATAGGTTGTCGAGATGCTCAAGAGCGTATCCGTGAATGGATCCAACGACGGAAGGATAGCTGATGTGCCAGTGAAAAGAGGTGTTCCTGGGGCGGTTGTATCGATTACTGAAACCTGAAGTCGAATATTGTTACGAACGGTTGATCCGATGTTCGCAACCCTTGCCTGAAACGTCAGCGGGGTTTTGTTCGCATCGGGTACCATTCCGTACTCAATACCACGACCTGCAGCGGTATCCGGCAAGAATGCAGTGCCGGTAATCGCCATATCAACGCGGGGTGCTTGCTCGATGGCGATATCGTCCACCATCCAGAAATAATAATCGCCATTGAAGAGGAACGCAATTTTGACACTGTCCTGGCCTCCGATGTAAGGCGATACATTAATCCGCGTCATCAAACTACTCGAAGTGGATGAATTCACCGCAATGTTGCTGTTGAGGGCCAGGGTATCGGACCAGGTCAAGCCATTGTCAATCGAGAACAAAAGGTAGGTAGCGGCGGCACTTTGGGCGCCTCCAGGACCACCAAAGCGGCGGTAATACTGATAGAACGAAAGGTTCACGAAATCGTGAGAACTCAAATCAACGGAAGGGCTGATCAGCATCCCACGATGGGGCGATCCCAAAACGCCGGTACCGGTCGGCGTACCGTTGTTATCCAACCAATCCGAATCAAAAATCATAAAACCGTTGGTGCGGGTTGGAGACTGAATGGCAGTGGTACCGGCGGCATAAGCGCCCCGGGATCCAGTCCCGCTAGCGGGTAGCGTCGACGTACCCCTGTATTCCCAAACCCCGTTGGTATCGGGAGTATTGCCCGTATTGATTCCACGAAAACCATAATTCAACCAACCACGGGTGCTGGGGTTGGATCCACCAAAATTCTCGGACCAAATGTTGATTGCCTCGGTTTGAAAGGAGGGATCTGGGTTAACAACCGTCGAAGAAGAAGACGTGGAGGATTCTCCGAGGCCACTCTCTGCCGACTGCCGCAAGGATGGTGGAGGGGTTGAGCTAAGGCGTGATTGGGTCCAGCCGGTAGCCGGAGCTACCAGCATCATCGTCCCGAGAAGGTAGGAGCTGAGGTTTTTCATGTGCATTGGGATTACAGAAACTTGGAATTTAGATTGAAAAAATAAATCGAGCGGAATAAATCGAGCGGAATAATTAACGAGAGGCCTTCACCATGAGACGCGAACCCATCAGGCGTTGACCTGCCCGGATTTCGACCCGGTAAACACCCTCTGGAAGGTGACTCAATTGGGAGCGGTAAACAACCTCACCTGCCTCCGATGCGATGGATGGACCTTGGTCAACACAACGTCCCTGAAGGTCGTAACACAGCGACTGCAAAACGGCCGGCTGTTCCAAACGGAGATTCCACTGGAATTCTTCCCGGAAAGGATTGGGGTAGGCCTGGGCTGCTGCACCTGTTGTTGCGATTTCCCTCACCGAGGTGGTGCTGGAAAAAAGAGCGGCTACCCCCACGGCGATCCCGTTGGAGTACCAACTACCATCCGTTGGCAGATAAACCATGGAGGCATACCATGGCATAAACGCTTCGTTGCTGAGATCATCCGGAATTCGAATATGATTGGCCCCGGAATTGGAAAACAATTGGGCCGCTGCATAATAAGGACCTGCTGGTAATATTCTTTCTTGGGGCACACCGGCCAAGACCGTCGGAATGGCAATATCCATATAGCCACGAGCAACATCCGCAGCGGTCACCGTGATCAAATCCGATTCAACGAGAACAGGAAATTCAATCGCTGGGGATCCGGCAATTCCATCTGTATCCCGCATGCTCACCGCAATAAGTCCACCAGGGACCGTGGTTGAACGCAGATAAACACGGATACCAGTCACCGTATCCTGAGCACTCAGGTTGATAAGAGATGTTACAATAACACCATCTTCTTCGCCAGTGAAACTGGAGGTGCCCAGGGTACCCAACGATGTAGACGCAGGGTAAAAGGGAGAAATTCGATCCTCCGTAATCAATAACATGGTGGTATCGATGTTGTTCGATGGGGATCCGTCGGTTGAATCCGAAAGAGCTTCGATTCGAAGGGTGTAGGTGCCAACCGGCCTGCCGCTCATGGCCCAATAAGGCGTGGTCTCCAGGGTATCGCGGGCATTGGAGGACATCCCAACAACGGCCGGTGAATTGGTATTATACAAAGGAGTAGCCCCCTGAAAAGCCCGCGCATTAACCCGAACATTGGGTTGGGTGTTCACCCCAAAATTGTGAATGGCTCCTGAAAAAATCAAAGAGTCCTGCAATTGCGATCTGGACATCTGGGCATTAAAACAAAGTCCTACTTTGGGAGTGATATCCCAATCTTCCAAAACCAAATCGTTGGGGGGCAAGTTGGAAATTTCAACATCATCCAAAGCCCAGAACCAATCCCAAGCGCCCACATAACGAAAGCGGACCCAAATTTGGGGTTGATTGGCAGCGACCGAGGAGATATTAAGTCTTGTAAGGGTTGAGTTGTTGATGGTGGTATTGCGTGGAATCTGGGTGGACGAGCTATAAAACGGAACCCACGACAGGGAATCGTTGCTAACCTCCACCACATGATCTTCGGCAAAGCGCCGGAAATAATGCCGGAAACTCAACTGAACCCCGCTTTGGCCCACCAAACTGGCTCCGACTTTGAGAATCAGATAATCATCCTGGGTATCGGCCGGGAAAGAGTCCGAATTGATCAAGGCAAAGGAGCCCCCCGATGTGGAATTAAAGTTTGGACCAAAATTCTGGGAAGTCAAGTTGGGCTCAAGCGCCGAAACTACCTTCCAACGAGCGCCTCCGTTGGCATCATCCAGAATACTCAATCCGGTGGAACCACTAAAATCAAAGGTCCAAAGGGCCGTGGTGCTTTCGGTCCCCATCCCAGCAGAAGGGCGGCTGGCGGGCTGACTCATCTCTTCATTGGCCTGTTTTCCAGGATAGGACCGAGGGGTTTCCAGTCGCTGATTTTGGGCTTGGGCCGATGACAAACCAAGGGCCGCAACGAGGGCCACGGCAAAGGCGGTGGGAAGGAGGAGGTTTGTGGGCATATAAATTCTTTGAATCTGCATTCTTTAATGAATGAGACTATCAAAGTTACGCACCAAATGCCCTAAAAACGGCCTCTTGACCCTTTTCAGACCACGTAGCTCTCCATAGGGGGACAGGCACATACCAAGTTCCGATCCCCGTAGGTATTGTCCACCCGGGCCACCGATGGCCAGAACTTGTTTTGTTCGGACCAAGGGGCCGGATAAACCGCTTCCTGACGACTGTAGGGCCTATTCCAGGTCTCTGCAACCAAAACGCGGGCCGTGTGTGGGGCGTTCTTGAGCGGGTTGTCACCGCGGTCCATGGCTCCGTTCTCGATGGCTGCGATTTCGCGACGAATCGCCAACATGGCCTCGCAAAATCGATCCAGTTCTTCCAGGCTCTCGGACTCGGTCGGTTCCACCATCATCGTCCCGGCCACCGGGAAAGAAACGGTGGGGGCATGAAAACCATAATCCATCAAACGCTTGGCGATATCCTCCACCTCCACCCCAGCGCTGGTTTTGAAAGGACGCATGTCCAAAATCATCTCGTGGGCGCAACGGTTGTTGGCATTGGTGTACAAAACCCCGTAAGACCCTTCCAATCGGTTTTTGATGTAATTGGCGTTCAAAATGGCGTAACGGGTGGCCTCTGTCAAACCCAGAGCCCCCATCATTCGAATGTAGGCATAGGATATCAAAAGAATGCTGGCACTCCCGTAGGGTGCCGCCGAAACAGGGCCGATGCCCTCCGGTCCGCCGCAAGACACGACCGGATGACTGGGCAAGTAAGGAGCCAGCTGAGACGCAACCCCGATCGGACCCATGCCGGGACCACCGCCACCGTGGGGTATGCAAAACGTTTTGTGGAGATTCAAGTGACAAACATCTGCACCAATTAAAGCGGGGGATGTCAAGCCAACCTGGGCGTTCATGTTGGCCCCGTCCATGTAAACCTGGCCGCCATTTTCGTGAACAATGTTACATATTTCCCGAATTTGGTCCTCAAAAACACCGTGGGTGCTGGGATAAGTGACCATTAGGCAGGAAAGCGCATGGCTGTGAAGGAGAGCTTTTTCGCGGAGGTCATCAACGTCCACATTGCCCTGCGCATCGCAGGCCACAACCACCACTTGCATGCCGGCCATGACCGCCGATGCGGGATTGGTTCCGTGAGCCGAAGAGGGGATCAGGGCAATGTTACGATGCATATCACCACGCGCCCTGTGGTAAGCCCGAATGACCATGAGACCGGTGTATTCACCCTGTGCACCTGAATTGGGCTGAAGGCTGACATCGGCAAAGCCCGTTACCTCCCGTAGATAGTTTCGGAGTTCCGCAAAAATCTGTTGATAACCAGCAGCTTGATTGATGGGCGC
Source organism: Sphingobacteriia bacterium (assembly GCA_009926245.1). Taxonomy (GTDB): domain Bacteria; phylum Bacteroidota; class Bacteroidia; order UBA7662; family UBA7662; genus SYHX01. The sequence goes on from RFPG01000011.1 coordinate 4,530, forward strand.
CAGGGGATGAATGTTTGCAAAGGATGACCAGGTGATGGGCATCATTTCGGCGGAAGCATTCAGCTTCATAGTGCAGGAGCCCAACGGTATCATGGAGTGGCAAAGGGATAAATCTTTGCTTTCCAATCTTTTGATATAACGCAATATTTCGTGCTCGCTATGGTATCGATTAAAAACCGGATGCTGCAGAATGGCATCGGTACGCAAAGGAAGCGCCTCCGGCCCCAACTGACGATCTATTTCCATAACATCCACCTGCAGTCCGTTGGTAATGGCTCCAAAAACAGAAATAACCTGCGCCAAATCTTGCAAAGACGTCGTTTCATCCACCGAAATCCCAACCTGCCCCTTGACCAAGAAATTGAAGTTGATTTCTTTGGATTCAGCAATCACCCGAATTTTCTCCAGTGATTCATCGTCCATCAAACATACCAAGGTATCAAAATAAAGGTCGTTCACCTGGTTAAAGCCCAGTGCCCTCAGCGCGGCATCCAGAACCCTGGCCCGGCGATGAATTCGATTCGCAAGAGCCTTGAGACCGTCTGGACCATGGTAAACAGCGTACATGGAAGCCATAATAGCCAACAAAACCTGGGCCGTGCAAATGTTCGAAGTCGCTTTTTCGCGGCGAATGTGTTGCTCCCGCGTTTGGAGGGCCATCCGGTAGGCTGTTTTGCCTTCGGCATCCACACTTACCCCGATGAGTCGGCCTGGTAGATGTCTTTTATAGGTGTCACGCGTCGCAAAAAACGCGGCATGCGGTCCACCGTAGCCCATGGGTACCCCAAAGCGTTGGGCCGACCCCACCACCACATCCGCACCCCAACTACCGGGCGATGGTAACAAAACCAACGCCATCAAATCGGCCACCACCGCCGTGGCCACGCCGGCCTCTTGGGCCATTTTGCAAAACGGTGCATAATCCTTGACCCTTCCATAGCCATCGGGGTATTGAAACATGCAGGCAAAATAGCCATCGTTGCAATCCATTTCCTCAATTCTTCCCGTAACAACCTCTATTCCAAGTGGTTCAGCACGAGTTTCTAAAACAGCTCTGGTCTGCGGAAAACATTTGTGGGAAACAAAAATTTTGCGATGATCCGTTTTCTTCCGATTCGCAAACAACATGAGCATGGCCTCTGCGGCTGCGGTGGATTCATCCAACAGGGATGCGTTGGCAATTTCCATCCCGGTGAGATCACAAACCATGGTTTGAAAATTCAGGAGGGCCTCCAACCGACCTTGGGCAATCTCGGCCTGGTAAGGCGTGTATTGGGTGTACCAACCCGGGTTCTCCAAGATATTTCGAAGAATGACCCCCGGCGTCAAAGTTCCATAATAGCCGGATCCGATATAGCTCCGAAAGACTTTGTTCTTGTCACCGATCCGACCCAGCTCGGTCAGCATTTCCTGCTCGGTCATGGGGGCCGGGAGATTCATGGGCCCATGGCTACGAATGCTGGCAGGGACCGTTTCTGCCACCAGGCTTTCCAAATCGGTTGCTCCAACCGTTTGAAGCATGCGTTTCAAAGCCTTTGGGTGGATGCCGATATGCCGGCGTACAAAGGCGTCTTCGGGGGTCGTATGAAAGGATGTGGACATAGGCCGCAAAATTAGGGAACAGAGCGAGGGAAACAGGCCCCGCCCCCCTCCCTTGTTTCGTACTTTTGGGCCATGATGATGAATATTGTCCTCTTTGGCCCCCCCGGAGCCGGCAAGGGCACCCAATCCCAAAACTTGATCCGGGATTTGGGGCTCGTTCACCTTTCGACCGGGGACTTGCTCCGTGCTCAGATCGCCGCCGGAACCCCCCTAGGGCTGGAAGCCCAGGGCCTGATGAACGCCGGCTTGTTGGTACCCGATCACGTCGTGATTGGGATGATTCGGCATCGTTTGGAAGAAAGTCCCGATGCCGCCGGATTTATTTTCGATGGTTTCCCCAGCGTCGGCTGCTAACCAGCCTTGATGCTCCATGGCCGAAGGAAATTTCGTCGATTATGTCAAAATCTGTTGCCGATCCGGTAGCGGTGGCGCCGGCTCCGTGCATTTTCACAGAGACAAAGTCACGGCCAAAGGAGGTCCTGACGGGGGAGACGGTGGCCGTGGCGGTCATATCATCCTGCGGGGCAATGCCCAGTTGTGGACCCTCCTTCACCTCAAATACCGCAAGCATGTCATGGCCGATGCCGGCGTCAATGGTTCCTCCGGGCTCAAAACAGGGGCGCAAGGCTCCGATGTGGTCTTGGAAGTGCCCTTGGGAACGGTGGCCAGGGATCCCGAGACCGGCGAAAAAATCCTGGAAATCACCAGCGATGGCCAAGAAGCCATCCTCCTGAATGGGGGACGCGGTGGGCAGGGCAATCATCACTTCAAAAGCGCTACGCGACAGTCGCCACGTTTTGCTCAACCCGGAGAACCCGGACAAGAGGAATGGCGCATCCTGGAACTCAAAATATTGGCCGATGTAGGACTGGTTGGCTTCCCCAACGCCGGCAAAAGCACCCTCCTGGCCTCCGTCTCGGCTGCCAAACCCGAAATTGCCGATTACCCCTTCACCACCCTGGTTCCCAACCTGGGCATTGTCCCTTACAGAGACTATCGATCCTTTGTGATGGCGGATATCCCCGGTCTGATCGAAGGAGCCCATGCCGGCAAGGGTCTAGGTCATCGTTTTTTGAGGCATATCGAACGCAATTCGGTTTTGCTTTTTGTTGTTCCGGCCGATGCAGACTCTATCCAAGAGCAATACCGGATTCTGGTTCACGAATTGGAGGCCTACAACCCAGAATTGCTAACCAAAAGAAGATTTTTGGCCATTAGCAAATCGGATTTGGCCGACGCCGAACTCCGTGAAGGACTGGCCAAAGAATTACCGGAGGGAATACCTGCTTTGTTCATTTGCTCGGTCACCGGGGAAGGCATCCCGGAACTCAAAGATGAACTTTGGAAATTGTTACAATAATCTAATTTTTTCGTCATGCAACCGTATCACGAAGGCTTGGGACCCAAACTCCAAAAAGAACTTCAAAACCTGCGCGATCAGGGTCTTTTCAAAAAGGAACGCATCCTGGTTTCTCCCCAAGGCGCCGAAATAACCTTGGATGACGGCCGCGTCGTCATCAACGGCTGTGCGAATAATTACCTGGGTTTGTCCAGCCATCCATCGGTGATCGCCGCCGCCCACCGGGCCTTGGACGAATACGGTTTTGGGATGAGTTCGGTGCGCTTTATCTGTGGGACACAGCGCATTCACAAGGATCTCGAAGCAGCCATTGCGCAATTCTACGGCACCGAGGACAGCATTCTTTACGCTGCAGCCTTTGACGCCAACGGGGGCGTTTTTGAGCCCTTGCTTGGCGAAAAAGACGCCATCATTAGCGATGCCCTCAATCATGCTTCGATCATCGACGGGGTCCGCCTCTGCAAAGCAGCGCGCTACCGCTATGCCAACAACGACATGGCCGACTTGGAGCGATGCCTGCGCGAATGCAAAGAGGCCGGACACGAAACGGTACTCATTGTTACGGACGGTGTCTTTAGCATGGATGGTTATGTCGCTCAACTGGATCGCATCGTTGAATTGGCCAAGGCCTACGGGGCCCTCACCATGGTGGATGAATGCCATGCGGCCGGTTTCCTTGGAGCCACGGGTCGCGGTACCCCTGAATTATGCGGGGTCCACGGTCAAATCGATTTAGTCACTGGAACCCTGGGCAAAGCCTTGGGCGGCGCCATGGGCGGATACACCACCGGACGCGCAGATGTTATCGCTATGCTGCGCCAACGTTCTCGTCCTTACCTCTTTAGTAATTCCCTGGCTCCGGCGATTGTAGGCGCCTCTTTGGAGGTTTTTCGAATGTTAGAACACAGCAATGACTTGGCTCTAAAACTTGCCGAAAATGTGCGTTTCTTCAAAGAAGGAATCCGTGCGCTGGGGTTTGATTACAAAGACGGGGCTTCAGCGATTGTGCCCATTATGTTATACGATGCCTCTTTAAGTCAGCGAATGGCCGATGCCCTCTTGGACGAAGGCGTTTATGTGATTGGATTCTTTTTTCCAGTGGTTCCCCAAGGTCAGGCCCGGATTCGGGTGCAACTTTCGGCAGCCCATACACGCGCTCATTTGGAGCACATGTTGAATGCCTTTGGTAAGGTTGGCAAGCAACTAGGGGTCATCCCCGCCTAAGGAAGCCCATCTCTACCGACTAAGATGTAGGAGACTCCTCGCTTGCCGTCGTGGTCGACAGGGCCTCTTCGGCCGGCATCGCTTGGCAAAGCTCCACCAGAATTCCCCCGGCACTGCGCGGGTGTACAAAACAAACCCATTGACGTTCCGCGCCTACCTTGGGTTCAGCGGATAACAACTGAAATCCTTGGTTTTGGAGCCTCTGCATGGTCGATCGGATGTCATCGACCGCATAGGCCACATGATGGAGTCCTTCGCCTTTGGTCTCCAAAAAACGTGCGATCGTTCCATCGGGGCGTAGGCTTTCCAGCAACTCCACTTTGTTGGGACCCACCCTGTAAAAAAGAGTGTTCACCCCCTCGCTTTCAACGGTTTCTTTTCGGTAGGGCGGGGTACCCAAGAGGCGCGTGTACAGCGGCTCGGACTCGGCCAGCGACCGCACCGCAATCCCTAGATGCTCAATACGGGTCAAATCGGCAGGGAATTCAGGGTTCAATCCAGGATGAACGGGTGCGGTTTCCATAGGTTAGGGGTTGAATACGACAAGCTAGCTTTCACAAAATAACGGCAAGGCATCGCTACGATTCCGCTTGGTGACCCTAATTTTGTGGGAACCATGATTCAAGTTTCTCCCAAAGCCGCCGACAAAGTTCGCAGCCTGCTCCAGGACCCCGAACAAGCCGGTAAGTCCTACCTGCGGATATCGGTCCTCAGCGGTGGATGCTCCGGTCTTAGCTACCGTATGGATTTTGAAGCCGAACCCCGGCCCGAAGACCAACGTTTTGAGGAACATGGGGTTCAACTGCTCTGCGACAAAAAAAGCTTGGTGTACCTCGTTGGTACCGAACTGGACTTTAGCGATGGCCTCAACGGCAAGGGCTTTCATTTTAACAACCCCAACGCCGCCCGATCCTGCGCCTGCGGTGAGAGCTTTTCGCTTTGACCCGCCTCAGTGTTAATGTCAACAAAATAGCCCTGCTGCGAAACAGCAGGGACCACGGCGTGCCCGATCCAGTTCAGTTTGCCCTGGATTGCGAACGATTCGGGGCCGATGGAATCACCGTGCATCCCCGTCCCGACGCCCGGCATATCCGTCCCGACGATGTCCGGGCACTGCGCCATTCCTTGAGCACCGAGTTGAATGTGGAGGGGAATCCTTTGGAATCGTACTATATGGATTTGGTTCTGGAGGTGCGGCCCGCTCAGGCCACTTTGGTCCCCGATCACCCCCTGCAACGAACGTCGGACCATGGTTGGGATTTGGAGAAGGACGGGGAACGATTGCGGCCCATCATCGCAGAACTCAAGGCCGCAGGCATTCGAGTCTCCCTTTTTATAGATCCGAACCCGCGTTATGCAGAACAGGCCGCTGAACTGGGCGCCCAAGCAGTCGAATTGTACACCGAAGACTTTGCCCGTTGTTATGATTCAAAAAATAGTACGGAGGGCTGCACCGAACCCTACGAGGCCACCTACCGAAGAGCGCTGGACGGTGGATTGTTGGTGAATGCAGGTCATGATTTGAATTTATCCAATCTAAGCGCATTGAATGCCCGTCTCCCGCTCTTGCACGAGGTTTCCATAGGGCATGCCTTGGTAGCCGATGCCCTGTACCTGGGCCTCGAAAACACCGTTCGACTCTACCGTCACGCTTTGCACAGCAACGCACCAGCCTAATCTTCGTTTGTCACGACGCAAACTTCTTCATTTTGCCGAAATGGCGCGCATGCCCCGGGTATGGGAGCATCCCCCCAACGCGGCGTGGACCTGGCGAGAGCGCTTGCAAAACCCCGAAGCACTTTCCATCTCTCCATCCTCAAGCCAAGACCCCCCACTCATCCTGGAGCTGGGTTGCGGAACGGGCCTATGGACCGTGGGCGTCGGCTCCCAGAAACCGGATCGTCTTTGGCTGGGAGCGGATATCAAAGGAGCCCGCATGTGGCACGGTGCCAAACAAGTGGAAGCCCTTGGCCTAAACAACGCGGGTTTTTTGCGGACCCGACTGGAGGACATCGAATTGTATTTTGGCGAGGGGGAAGTTTCCGAAATATGGATTACGTTCCCGGATCCCCAACCCCGCGAAAGCCGTGAAAAAAAACGACTGACCAGTCCTGCTTTTTTAAAAAGGTACCGTAAAGTGTTACAAGAGGGGGGCTACCTTCATCTCAAAACCGATAATACCGCTTTGTTTGAATACACCTTGGAAGCCTGGAAAGATAACGGTCTAAATCTGGAGCGCTGCATACGAGATGTTCATCATCCGGATGAAAGGGCGCAACGAAGCACCTACGAGCAAGAGACGCTTTCCGTTTTGACCACCTATGAATCCCGGTACATGGCCCAAGGCCTTCCTATTCACTATGTGCGGGCTCGATGGATTTAATTGAAATCATGCTCCATGGCCTCAACCCAATCTTCAATCGTAACATATTCTGAATCCTGACCGGGATTGCCCTCGAAATACAATCCGGCACAGGCACTTCCTATTTCTTGGGCCAACTCCTTCAACCGCTGACCCAACCGCTCGACATCCCCTGCATCGGCTCCCAGCTTGATTGAAACCAACGCAAACCAAGGCAGATTTGGGCCCGAAATACCGCCAACCAAAGCTTCATCGACTGCATCCAGGGTCCACGGGTCCACAACCAGCCAATCCGGCAGGCGAGAGCCCCAACCGCCCCTGTTGCGCAATCGTCCCAAGACCTCGGGGTTTAATTCCAACGCCCAACCTGGCATCTCCAACGCAAAGGCATCGCCCAGGCGTTCCATCCCTTCCCACACCGCTGCATCCCGGCAGTACAATCCCTTGCATTCCAAAAACCGCTCGGTCCATCCTAGCCCAGGCTCTGCCAAAGCCGACGTGGCCATCAACCACAAATCCGGTCCAGCGACCCAGCCACTGATTTCGTTCCAAGCCCCCGCATCCCCATCCAAACTCAAGACCAGGCGCTCTGCACCTGCCGCCGCCGCAAAACGAGCGTCCATCAGTCGATCTGTATTTCCCAAAATCCAGGACATGGGCTAAACATAAAGCAAGACCCATGAACTTTGCATACCTAAAAAGATGGACCCGGATTTTTTTGAACGCGTTTACGAGGTCGTCCGGCTGATACCCCCTGGACGAGTCACCACCTACGGGGCTATTGCGCGCTTTTTGGGCAGCGGACGCAGCGCGCGGGCCGTGGGCTACGCCCTCAATGCCTGCCACGGCATCCAGCCTACAGTACCCGCCCATCGGGTCGTGAACCGAATCGGCCTCCTCAGTGGCCAACATCATTTTGACCCTCAACAACCCATGGCCGCTCTGCTAGCCGCCGAAAATATAGAAGTCATCGAAGACCGGATCTGCGATTTTGAGCGTTTGTTTTGGAATCCCGAATCCCTTCTCTAATTCAGGGCTACCACCCATGGAAACCGCCTACCTTCGAGCGACCCGAACAGCCTTGACCACCTAAGAAATGAAATCCCTGCCCGGCCAACCAACAACCCCCAACACATGGGAGCAGGAAAATGAAATCACCGCAGTGCAGTTGTACCGTTGGATTGAAGAGGGCGAAAATCGTCGGCAAGATTTCAAAGAAACCATCACTTCATCCCGCAAAATTGCCAGGACCCTGGCCGCCTTTGCCAATGCCGAAGGGGGTCGCCTGCTGGTAGGCGTTCGAGATAACCGCAGTCTTCGTAACATTTGTCCTGCCGACGAAACCGAGATGCTGTTGGGGGCCGCCAGGCATTTTTGCCAGCCGGAGGTTCAGCTCCACTTTACGACGGTTCGTATCGGTCTCAAAGAAATTTTGGTGGTTCGAATTGCCGAAGCCAAGAATAAACCTGTACGTAATTTGGGCGAGGGCGGTGTCTGGGAGGTTTACCTCCGCAACGGAGATCAATGCCTATTGGCATCGCCGATGAGCATCAAGATGTTACAAAACCAAGAGGAGGACCCCAACGAACCCCTCTTGGAGTTTGGTAGCCGAGAACAAGCCCTCTTGGAATATCTGCGCAATCACGCCCGCATTCGCGTTCAGGAATGCCGCAAAATGTTCAATTTGTCAACGGGCCGGGCCCATCGTATGCTCCTTCAATTGACCCGTGCGGGCTTAATCACTTTGCATACCCACGAAAAAGAAGAATTCTTTACTTTAGGGAAGGACTATAATGGGGGAAGCGGTAGCGATCGCTCTGCTCAATGGCGTCCATGATTTGAGCAATAATCTGATCCTTGCTCGCTGTGTAGTCTAATTCCAAGGGATCTTTGAACGTAACTGTCAGGTCTACGTTTCTTTTTTTGAGTAAAAGGCCTTTTTTGTTGAAAGCACGGCGAAATCCGTTAATCACCACCGGAATCACAATGGGTTGTTGGTCCTTGATGATTTGAGCAACCCCCTTACGGCCTTCGGCATAGGGCTTGGTGGTTCCTTGAGGAAAGGTGAGCACCCACCCAAAATCCAGGGCCTTGTGAATCTTGTCCACTTCAGTGACATCCACCTTGCGCTGAACCTCCTGACCGGCTTCTCTCCAGGATCGCTTGACGGTGACGGCCCCTGCGAGGCTAAAAAGCCAGGGCAAAATCCCGCTTTTTTTCATGGTCTCGGTGGCGGCCACATAATACAGGCGGGCCGGGGTCCACAACAAATAGAAGGGAGCCCACAAACGCCGACCATAACCCCATTTGGCGGCACAAATCGAATGAAAAATGGC
>RFPG01000101.1 GCA_009926245.1 Sphingobacteriia bacterium
GATCGTTCCATGGATTGTTCCAATACGAAAAATAATTCCAACGAGCACCCCAACTCCAGCAAGGCGCATTCCAACCAATTCCAGGACCGATACCCCATCCCCATCCCCCGTAATTGGGTCGGTACAAGCCGGGAAAAAACGATGCATCCAAATTCCCGTCCTGGTAACCCTGCCGGTAGGCCCGACGGTAATCCGCGACACTCATGCTTTCCACAGCTTCTCCATCGCGCTGGCTTCGATCCGCCTCCCCTTCGTAACGCTCCTCCAAGGGGCGCAGCGCCCGATCCGAGACCGTAACACGCTCGCTCTCGCTCTCAAAACCACCCGAAACGCGGTAAGCATCGGTATCGTAGTGATCGTACCGACCCGACACCCCGTTGATACGACCGGAACAAGATGCCATCCATAACAGGCCCAGGAACCAAAATTTCTTCGCGTTGTTCATGTTGGGTAGGTTTAGATTTGACCGAAAAAGGAAGTGGGGAAGGCTGAATATTACAAAATTACCATTCTCTTTGCCGATATTTTTACGTACTGATATTTTAACATTCAACGCTTTATGGCCAAAGAAATTACCCCCCGCCAACAAGACTACGCGCAATGGTACCAGGACCTGGTCCTGCGTGCCGGTTTGGCCGATTATTCGGCGGTCCGGGGCTGCATGGTGATCAAACCCTACGGCTTCGCCATCTGGGAAAGAATGCGGGATGCCCTGGACGCCATGTTCAAGGCAACCGGGCACCAAAACGCCTACTTTCCCCTCTTTATTCCTAAATCTTTCTTCAGCAAAGAGGCCGCCCACGTGGATGGTTTTGCCAAGGAATGCGCCGTCGTGACGCATTACCGATTGCGCACGGGATCCGATGGGCAAATCGAGGTGGACCCCCAAGCCAAATTGGAAGAAGAGCTCATCGTTCGACCCACGTCGGAGACCATCATTTGGAACAGTTACCGCGACTGGATTCAGAGTTACCGGGACCTCCCTCTTTTGATCAACCAATGGGCCAACGTGGTGCGATGGGAGATGCGAACCCGACTCTTCTTGCGCACCACCGAATTTCTTTGGCAAGAAGGGCATACCGCCCATGCCACAGCCGATGAAGCCCTGGTCGAAACCCGGCAAATGCTGGATATCTACGCCCACTTTGCCGAAAAATGGATGGCCATGCCGGTTATCAAAGGGATCAAAACCGAGCAAGAACGTTTTGCAGGAGCTGTTGAAACCTTTTGCATCGAAGCACTTATGCAAGACGGCAAGGCCCTGCAGGCCGGTACCTCCCATTTTCTGGGACAGAATTTTGCCAAAGCCTTTGACGTCCAATTCGCCAACGCCCAAGGCGAACGTGAATATGTTTGGGCGACCTCGTGGGGGGTCTCCACCCGACTGATGGGTGCCCTGATCATGGCGCATTCGGACGACGAAGGCTTGGTACTGCCTCCAGTTCTGGCCCCGGTGCAGGTGGTCATTGTCCCCATCTACAAAGGGAGTGATAGCATCCCCGTTCTCACCGAAGCATGCCAACAAATCGCCGAAGAATGCAAGGCTTTGGGTCTCAGGGTTGAATTGGATACCGAAGACCATGCCCGGCCGGGTTGGAAATTTGCGCATCACGAATTGAGAGGAGTGCCCATCCGTATTGCCCTGGGCCTCCGAGATCTCCAAAACGGTGAGGTCGAATTAGCGCGACGGGATCTCCGGACCAAAACACAGACAACCCGTGATGGCTTGGGATTGCATTGCAAAAATCTTTTGGACGAAATTCAAGAAGAGATGTACAACAAAGCCTTGGCCTTTCGGACCGCCCAAACCCACCGTGTTGATACCAAAGAAGAATTTGTTCAAAAATTGGAACAGGGCGGTTTGGTCTTGGCGCATTGGGACGGAACCGGCGCCACCGAGACCGCCATCAAAGAAGCCACCAAGGCCACCATTCGATGCATTCCATTGGACGCCCCCGATGAAGAGGGAACCTGTGTTTGGACCGGAAAGCCCTCGGCACGAAGGGTGGTCTTTGCCAAGGCCTACTAGGCTTACCGACCCCACCTACAACAACCAGACATCCCTATGACCAGCGCCCATCAACAAATCCTCAATACGCTTGCCGGAAAATCGTCCAACAAACAGGCGATCTACGAAAACACCCTTCGTCATTTTGAATCGATCAAAGGCATCTTGCGCGGCATGGCCCATGCCTGGAATGACGAAATGCAAAAACGAGACCCCCGCGTGGAGATTGAGTACAAAGACAAAAATAAATTTGAATGCAGCCTCAAATTTTCGGGCGATACCTTGGGCTTGGTCATGCACACCAATATTTTCACCTTTGATTCGCAACACTTTGTACACAAAAGTCAACGCGTCAAAGAAAACAGCATGAGGGCTTATTTTGGACAAATTCAGCTTTACAATTTCCTCTCTGACAGCTTCAAATACAACCGAATGCAGGACGGAGGCCAATTGCTGGCTCGAATCTTTGTGGACGGGGAAAGTCATTTTTTTGTGGACGGAAAACAACAATTTGGCTTTCTCTACAACAACCTGGATCAGCAAATCCTCAACGAAGCGGAACTAGAGAATATTCTAACCCTGGCCGTCCAATACAGTTTGAACGAGGACCTGATGGCCCCTCCCTACGAAGAGGTTAGCCAGGTTGTTTTGGGTCAGTTTTTGATGGAGCATAGCGGAGCTGGACTCAAAACCGCCAAGCGATTGGGCTTTATGGGCGAATCCTGAGGTAACGCTGATAGCGATATCGCAGACCGCTTCGGCTTTCCTGCCATTCGCCGTTCTGTTCGCAATGCCATAACATCGGATTAATCGTAAACCGGGCCGGTGCCTCCGGCCAGGTCCCTTCTACCTCGGTGCGATCGATCCAATCGGCCCTTTCTTCCAAGGCTTGGTAAACATCGGCGCCCCCGATGACCCAAAGTGGATCAACATCGGCCGTTGCTCCCAGGGCCTCTTCCACCCCTGTTGCCCAAATCACGCCGGGATAGCTTGTGAACAAGGGCGAATCAGGCGTTGGCCTTTGGCGGGTCAAGACCACAAAACGGCGACCCGGCAAAACCCGACCAATGCTCTCCAAGGTCCTGCGACCCAAAAGACAGGTGCTACCCATGGTCAGGCTCTTGAAACGCTGAAGGTCTTCGGGTAGATGCCAAAGCAGATCTCGACCATCGCCGACAGCGCCGTCGGTGGAAGAAGCCAGCAACAACCCGATTCGACCCTGATTCGGTGGACTCGTCATACCGCCACGGGGGCTTTGATGGCTGGATGCGGGTCGTAGCCGACCAACTGAATGTGTTCGTAGGCAAAGTCATCCAGGTTCTGGACCGTTGGATCCAGGACCAAGCGGGGCAAGGGTCGGGGTTCCCGACTCAATTGCAGTTGGGCTTGCTCCAAGTGGTTGAGGTAGAGGTGGGCATCGCCCATGGTATGGACAAATTCCCCCACACCCAGACCGCAGACCTGGGCCACCATGTGGGTGAGCAGAGCATAAGAGGCGATGTTAAAGGGCACCCCCAAAAAAACATCGGCACTGCGTTGGTACAATTGGCACGATAATTTGTTATCGGCTACATAAAACTGAAAAAAGGCATGGCAAGGAGGCAAAGCCATGGAAGGAATATCGGCCACGTTCCAAGCCGAAACCAAAAGCCGGCGGGAATCGGGGTTGCGGCGCAGCTGATCCACCACCTCGGCCAATTGGTCCACTACGGTGCCGTCTGGTTTGGTCCACTGCCGCCATTGCTTCCCATAAACAGGGCCCAATTCCCCCTCTGCGTCGGCCCATTCATCCCAAATACTCACCCCGTTTTCTTGCAAAAACCGAATATTGGTCGAGCCGGTTATGAACCATAACAATTCGTACACAACGGACTTGAAATGAACCTTTTTGGTGGTCAACAGCGGAAAGCCCTCGTTCAAATTCATCCGCAGTTGCGGCCCAAACAGGCTCAGCGTACCCGTACCGGTCCGGTCGTCCTTGCGGACACCGCTTTGGATGATTTGCTCCAGGAGTTGATGGTATAATTTCATAAAGGTCTTTGGAAGGGGCCGGAGGCCATGGATACCACGAATTTTTGGTCAAAATAGGGTTGCTCAAAATACATCGAAACCGGGTACAAGTCAAAAGGCAAACCGGTCTCTTCCAATTCTTCCTTCAGGCCGCCCACAGGATCCCCACCCTTGAGAACCAACCAGCCGTTGGGGCGATCGTGCTTGTGGGCCAAGGCAAGAGCCGACCGGGTCCATTGAACCAAGCTATTCATACGGGCCACCGCTCTGGAAACTACAAAGTCAAAGGGGCCCTTGACCTCCTCGGCCCGTTGATGCCTGGCCTCCAAATTGTGAAGGCCTAAGCGTTGAGCCAGGTCCTTGACCACGGTTATTTTTTTGCCGATGGAGTCCACAGCCACCCATTCAACCTCCGGAAATAGGATGGCCAGGGGAACGGCCGGAAAACCACCACCGGTCCCAATATCCAAGACCCTGGAGCCGCTTTGGAAGGAAAGAACTTTGGCCGGAGCCAAACTGTGTAACACATGGTGAATCGCCACGCGATCCTCGTCCTTGCGGGAAATCAAATTGATATGTTGGTTCCATTCCAGGACCAGACCCGGCAATTGATCCAACTTTTGTTTCTGGTCCTCCGTCAGCAGGGGGAAATAACGATGCCAGTCGGGGATTTCCATGGGCTTACCAACGAACCCTGGAAGGCTTGGGCGCCGTCAGGGTCCAAAATGTGCGAAGGAGCAGGTTAAGGAGGTCCAAAACCGGCAAAAATGGAAGGAGTCCCGCTTGTTTAAAGCGAGCCGCCAGCAAGCCAAGTACCAGCCATCGATTCAAAAAATAAAAAGCGACCGGCAAGGAATAAATCCAGGGAAGGTGTAGGGCCACAGCAGGCCAAGCCAGCAAAATCCAAAGAGTAACCCCGTAAACCCCCAAGCGAAGGCGATGCCGAGGTCGTAAATAGGCCGAACTGCTGAGGTGCCGACGTTTTTGGGACCACCAAGCACCCCATCCATCGGGAGCCTGGGTGTAGGTCCAAGTGGAGGAATGCAAACAGACACGGACATTGCTGGGAGTGGCGGCTTGGTTAACAAAAAGGCCGTCATCCCCGGATAGATGTTTGAGGTGGGCACTAAAGCCTTTGTGATAAAAAAACAAATTGCGCAGGTAGGAAAGGTTGCCACCGCGACCCATAAAGGCCTGACCGGTGAGAGCGTGTCCATAACATTGAACCGATGTGAACAGGGCGTCGGTTTGTTGAAACAGACCCAACAGCCCCCGGGTATTTTCGAGTTGAACATGCCCTAGGACCAATTCGGTGGACGATCGGTAGGTTCCTTGGATGCCCGACAGCCAGGTTTCGCTCGCCGGTCGGCAATCGGCATCGGTGAAAACCAGATGAGGATGCGATGCTGCCTTGATTCCGAGGGTCAAGGCGAATTTTTTTCC
>RFPG01000102.1 GCA_009926245.1 Sphingobacteriia bacterium
TGCGGCAGGCGGGGTTTCCGGTTCAACGCTACGCGGGCGGTTACAAGGCCTGGCGGGGCCGCATGCCAACGCTGTGGGGACAACCCTGGCGTTGGTTCATCCTGGGCGGACGGACCGGCTCGGCCAAAACCGAGGCACTCCATGATTTGGCCGCCGCCGGACATCAGGTTTTGGATTTGGAGGGCTTGGCCGGTCACAAAGGTTCCGCCTTTGGCAACCTGGGTGAAGTTCCTCAACCCAGCCAAGAACATTTTATGAATCGATTGGCCCATGGGTTGGATGGGATGGATTTGGGAAGGCCGGTTTGGGTCGAGAGCGAAAGTCGGCAGATTGGCTCCCTGCATTTACCCGATGAATTGTACCAGGCCATGCAACAAGCACCGTATTTTCGCCTCAATCGCAGCATGGATTTTAGGATACGTCATTTGTTATCAAACTACGGGGCGGCCGATCCCGCGCTTTTGCGGCGGTCTTTTTTGAAGATCGAACGAAAAATGGGGCCTCAACATTGCCAACGCGCCGTTGAATACCTGGATGCAGGGGATTTGGAGGCGGCGGCCCGCTTGGCCTTGACCTATTACGACCGCACCTACGATTATGCTTTTGGTCAGCGACCTTGCCCGGATTGTGCCGTGGAACTCCGAAGCGATGCCGTGGGCCCGCGCTTGGTCAACCTCCTCCTCAAAGCCGGGCAGCGGGTTTTTGGGCCTTCCACAACAACCTCATCCTAAGTCCAATGGCTATGGAACCTTTGCGCTTAACCCAGCGGACCCGGGCTTCGGGCTGTGGTTGCAAGATGCCCCCGGCTCAGCTCAAATCTATGTTGGAAGGATTGGAGCATGGAACACATCCGGAGGTTTTGGTAGGTTTTGAACATGCCGATGATGCTGCGGTGATTCGTTTGCCCGGCTCCAATCAACTATTGTTATCGACAGCCGATTTTTTTAGCCCCATTGTTGACAACCCCTACGATTTTGGCCGGGTCGCTGCGGCGAATGCATTGAGTGATATCTATGCCATGGGAGGGCGGCCCTGTTTGGCGTTGGGATTGCTGGCTTGGCCCGTGGAGGAATTGGGACTCGCATCGGCCGCCGAGGTGATGCGTGGTGCCCAGGATCTTTGTACCGAGGAGGGGGTGCCCCTTGCGGGTGGTCATAGCATCGTGGCATCGGAGCCTTTTTTTGGATTGGCGGTTCAGGGATTGGTAGCCGAGGATCATCTCAAAACCAACCGCGGAGCCCGCGCTGGCGATTTGTTGTATTTGACCAAGCCCTTGGGCAGTGGAATCATGGCCGCCGCGCTACGGCAGGGGCTTTTGGAGACCCCTGATTACTACGGCCTTCTGGAACAATTATCGGTGGTTAATCGGGCGGGTGCTACCTTGGCCTTGCTTCCCGAGGTTCATGCCATGACCGATTTGACGGGTTTTGGACTTTTGGGCCATGCCCTCGAAATGTTGGAAGAGGGGGTCGGTCTGGAGTTGTGGACGGATCGGGTTCCATTGTTGGTGGGCCTGGAACATTATATACAAAAGCGTATTCTCCCAGATCAATGTTACCGCAATTGGCAACATGTGGAAAGCAAGGTGCAGGGAATGCAAGGCGAGGATTTTGCTTGGCTGTGCGATCCTCAAACCAACGGTGGTTTGTTGGTGGCGGTGGACCCCGATGCAGCGGTCAAAGTGGAGGCGGTCTTGGAAGCAGCAGGGGTCCGAGCGGCCTGTATCGGTTGTTTCAACGAGGAGCAGGAGGGAATTCGCTGCCTGAAGGCCGTACCTTCGGCCTCGACATGAGTGAAGAATCTGGATTTGATCGGTTTGGGCTGCACCCCGATGTGCTGGATGGTTTGGCCGCTATGGGCTTCAAAAAACCGAGTCCCGTACAGGAACAGGCCATCCCCCTGGTCTTGGAAGGGAAAGACCTGATTGCTTGTGCGCAGACCGGGACCGGCAAAACGGCCGCCTTTGTCTTGCCACTGATTGATCACCTGATTTCCCACGAAAAGCGTCATCTCAGTGCGCTCATTCTAACCCCTACTCGCGAATTGGCCTTGCAAATTGATCAGCAAATCGAAGGCCTTTCCTATTACAGTCCTATTTCGTCCATCCCAATTTACGGTGGTGGAGACGGTTCCCTCTGGGATCAGCAGCACAAGGCTTTGCGTCAAGGCGCTGACCTGGTGGTGGCCACCCCGGGTCGTCTGTGGTCCTTTATGGCCACGGGGAATTTCAACTTTGACAGCTTGCGCTACCTGGTTTTGGACGAAGCCGACCGAATGCTGGACATGGGCTTCTTGGAGGATATCATGCGAATCGTTGCCCGATTGCCCAAGGATCGCCAAACCCTCATGTTTTCGGCCACGATGCCCGACCGCATTCGCCAACTGGCCGGCAGCATCCTTCGAGATCCGGCCCAGGTGAGCATCGCTGTTTCCCGTCCGGCCGACAAAATCGAACAGATGGCTTTCAAGGTGATGGACCCTCACAAATTGCAGGTCCTGACCGCTTTGTTAGCAGAATTTCCCTTTCGTTCCGCCCTCATCTTTTGTTCTTCCAAAGACAAAGTCAAGCAGCTTCATCAAACCCTGCGCAAAGCAGGGGTGATGAACGAGGCCTTTCACTCCGATTTGGACCAAAGCGCCCGGGAAACCCTGATGCGCGCCTTCAAAGCCGGTCGCTTACCGGTTTTGGTGGGAACCGATGTCTTGTCCAGGGGGATTGACGTGGACAATATCGACTTGGTGATTAATTACGATGTTCCCCCGGACCCCGAGGATTATGTGCATCGCATTGGTCGTACCGGCCGGGCCGAGCGCAACGGCCGTTCCATGACCATGGTTAACCCCATGGACCTGCGACGCTGGAAACGAATCGAAGAATTGGTGGGACGCAGCCTACCATGGACCGAACGCCCCTTGTGTGGTTGGACCGAATCGCCGGCCAATTCAGCGGGAAGCGGTGAAAACCGAGGTGGCCGTCCGCATCGTAAGCCGGGGTATCGCCCAGGCCGTACCAAGAAATAATCTTAACTGCCGCAGGCTTCGCAGGCATCCGGGTTGTCCAAGGAACAAGCAACCTGGGCCAGGGCTTCGTCTTTGTTGAGCAAGGAAGCCGTAATATGAGCGGACCCGACTACTGGGGCGTCCATGCTGGGCATGGCGGCAACCTGAGCTACCGGAGCTTGCTGAACCTGCTGACTGTCCAAGGTGAATTTGACCGCATTGACCGCCGCTTTGGTGCGTAGGTAGTACATGCCCGTTTTGAGTCCTGCCTTCCAAGCATAGAAATGCATGGAGGTAAGTTTGGCAAAATTGGCGTTGGGCATGAAAATGTTCATGCTCTGGCTTTGGCAGATGTAGGCACCACGACCGGCGGCCATATCAATAATGGCCTTCTGGGAAATTTCCCACGCCGTTTTGTAAAGGGCCTTGAGATGTTCAGGGATTTCCGGGATGTTTTGGACCGAACCGTTTTGGGCGATGATTTTGTTTTTGAGATCCAGCGACCAAACACCGGCATCAATCAAATCCCGGAGCAGGTGCTTGTTGACCACCACAAATTCTCCGCTGAGCACCCGTCGGCTGTAGAGGTTGGAGGTGTAAGGTTCAAAACACTCGTTGTTCCCCAGGATTTGGCTGGTGGATGCGGTCGGCATGGGCGCCAACAAAAGGCTGTTCCGTACCCCGTGTTGGGCCACCTGGGCCTTGAGGCCGGTCCAATCCCAACGGGGACCGGGTTGAACCCCCCACATATCGTATTGAAAAATGCCTTTGGAAACCGGGGAACCCGCATACGTCTCGTAGGTTCCATGCTCTTTGGCCAATTCCATCGAGGCCGTCATGGCTCCAAAATAAATGGTCTCAAAAATCTCGCGGTTCAGCGCAGCCGCTTCTTCGGACTCGAAGGCATAACGCATGGTGATAAAGACATCCGCCAAACCTTGGATCCCAATCCCGATGGGACGATGCCTGAAATTGGAATTGCGGGCCTCGGGAACCGGGTAATAATTGATATCAATGATCCGGTTGAGGTTGCGGGTAATAGTCTGGGTGATTTCAAAAAGACGCTGGTGGTCAAAAGTCAAATCGGGCTTGACAAAGCGGGGCAGGGCAATGGAAGCCAGGTTGCAGACTGCAACTTCGTCCGCGCTGGTGTATTCCACAATCTCCGTGCAGAGGTTGCTGGACTTGATAGTGCCCAGGTTTTGTTGGTTGCTCTTGCTATTGCAGGCATCCTTGTACAGCATGTATGGGGTCCCGGTTTCGATTTGGGATTCCAAAATGGCAAACCACAGGTCCTGGGCCTTGATGGTTTTGCGGGCTCTTTCCTCTTTTTCGTAGCGTAGGTAGAGGTTTTCAAATTCATCCCCCCAACACTCGTGCAGGCCGGGGGCCTCGTTGGGACAAAAGAGGGACCATTCGCCGTTCTGCTCCACTCGTTTCATGAACAAGTCCGGAATCCAGAGCGCGTAGAAAAGATCGCGGGCCCTCAGTTCCTCCTTGCCATGGTTCTTTTTGAGTTCCAGAAAATCAAAAATATCGGCGTGCCAAGGCTCCAAATAAATGGCAAACGAACCTTTGCGCTTGCCACCGCCCTGGTCTACATACCGAGCCGTATCGTTGAAAACCCGAAGCATGGGCACAATCCCGTTGGAGGTACCGTTCGTTCCCTTGATGTAGGAGCCGGTCGCCCGCAGGTTGTGGATGCTGAGGCCTATACCGCCCGCACTTTGGGAGATTTTGGCGGTTTGTTTGAGGGTATCGTAAATCCCGTCAATCGAGTCATCCTGCAAGGCAAGGAGAAAGCAACTGGAAAGCTGAGGCTTGGGCGTTCCGGCATTGAACAGGGTGGGGGTGGCGTGGGTGAACCAACGCTCGCTGAGCAATTCGTAGGTGTGCAATGCCGAAGCAATATTCTCCTTGTGAATGCCAACGGCCACCCTCATCAGCATATGCTGCGGTCTTTCGACCACTTTGCCGTCGATTTTGAGCAAATAAGAGCGCTCTAGGGTTTTGAATCCAAAATAATCGTACTCAAAATCCCTGGAATAGATGATCGCTGAGTCCAGGGCTTCGGCGTGGGCCTCAATGACCTCCATGACATCGGTGGCAATCAGGGCCGCAGGGGACGAGGTCGCCGGATCGATGTAATTGTACAAATCCCGCATGGTTTCGCTAAACGATTTCTTGGTCTCCTTGTGGAGGTTGGAAATCGCAATGCGTGCGGCCAACACCGCATAATCCGGGTGGGCCGCTGTGAGGGCCGCGGCCGTTTCTGCAGCCAAATCGTCCAATTGCACCGTGCTTACCCCGTCGTACAATCCATTAATGACTTTTTTGGCCACTTCAACGGGCTGAACATGTCGGGGGTCCAGACCATAGCACAGCCGTTCAATACGGGTCGTGATTTTGTCGAATTTGACTTCTTCGCGTCTTCCGTCTCTTTTGAGGACTTGCATGGGC
>RFPG01000103.1 GCA_009926245.1 Sphingobacteriia bacterium
TGTAAGGGGGTTTAGTGCATCAAGGCCAAAAGAAACCACCAAGGCAAGGGCAGCGGAAGCGAGTAAAAGGGGGGTTTTTTTCATGAATATTGGATTTCTATCAAAATTCAATCAAAAACCCTGAGAAATCTATATCTTGTGGCCTTAAATTTTAATTAATCATGAACGAAGGAATTGTAAAGTTCTTCAACCAGACCAAAGGTTTTGGTTTCATCCGGGAGGAGAACAGCGGCACAGAATATTTTGTGCACGCAACGGGGCTCATCGACAAGGTACGTGAAAACGACCGCGTTAACTTTGAGCTCAAAGAAGGCCGTAAAGGCCTTAATGCTGTGAATGTCAAATTGATCCAGGAATAATCCGGACGTTGCAACCACCGCTCACTACCGCCCCTCGGGGCGGTTTTTTTTTGGAACGGGGGGCCAAAGCCCCACTCAATGACTTAAAAATTAGTCTTTTGAACGCAAAAATCCCGCCCTTGAAAAGCCTATATTTGCCGTCCCTAAAAGAATTCACCTAACCCAACGAGCCGCTTCCAAACGCCCCAAAATGCGATCAAACCAAGCGAACGCTGCCCCAACCCCTCACGGCATGAAGATTTTTGCCGGGCAGGCCACCTTGGACCTGGGCGGACGCATTGCCCAGGCTTACGGTGACGCCTTGGGGGATTCTTCGCTTTTGCGCTTTTCGGACGGGGAATTTCAGCCCGTTATC
Source organism: Sphingobacteriia bacterium (assembly GCA_009926245.1). Taxonomy (GTDB): domain Bacteria; phylum Bacteroidota; class Bacteroidia; order UBA7662; family UBA7662; genus SYHX01. The sequence goes on from RFPG01000103.1 coordinate 715, forward strand.
AACGAATCTGTTCGAGGTTGCGATGTCTTTTTGGTGCAGAGCACCCATGCCCCCGCGGATCATTTGATGGAGTTACTCCTGATGATTGATGCCTGCAAGCGGGCCTCTGCCCATTACATCACGGCCGTTATTCCGTATTTCGGCTTGGCCCGTCAGGACCGTAAAGACAAACCGAGGGTGCCCATAGGTGCCCGTTTAGTGGCCGATATGCTCGGAGCTGCCGGGGTGACCCGGGTCATGACCATGGACTTGCATGCGCCTCAGATTCAGGGATTCTTCAATGTTCCCTTTGATCATTTGGACGCAAGTACCATTTTTGTTCCCTACGTCAAATCCCTTCAATTGGGTCAGGTTGCTATTGCTGCACCGGATATGGGGGCCGCCGCCCGCGCTAAATTTTTTGCATCTCATCTGGATTGCCCCATCATTGTATGTGACAAAACGCGGGCCCGGGCCAATGTCGTCGCCAAGATTCAGGTGATTGGCGATGTCAAAGGAAAAGACGTGGTCATCGTCGATGACTTGGTGGATACCGCCGGAACCATCGTGATGGTGGCTGATCAATTGATGCGCAAAGGAGCCGCTTCGGTTCGGGCCGTATGCACCCACGGTGTCTTGTCAGGGGAGGCCATTGCCCGCATTCAGGATTCCGCTCTCACAGAATTGGTGGTCACCGATACCATCCCGATGCGCGCATCCACTTCCAAAATCAAAGTCCTATCGGTGGCCGATTTATTTGCCCAATCCATTCGGAGTGTTCGCGAATTTTCGTCCATCAGCCATTTGTTTGAAGTCAAAGTCAAGTCCCATTAAAAACGAAGATTCGATAACAAAGCATTCATTCTCTATCAAACATTTTTTTACCCATCATCCATCACTTAAAACCCTTATCACCAAAATCCAAACGCTATGAAATCGATCAATTTGAGCGGTTCTCTCCGAGAGAACGTAGGGAAGTCTGATTCGAATCAATTGCGTGCAGAAGGCAAGGTTCCTTGCGTATTGTACGGCAATGCGGCTTCTCAATCCCATTTCTGGGCCCATGCCTATGATTTGAAATCCGTCTTATTCACCCCCGAGACTTTCAAAATCATGCTTGACCTTGACGGTAAAAAACACACCTGTGTTGTCAAGGATGCCCAATACCATCCATTGAACGGCGCCATGCTCCATGTTGACTTTATGTTACTGGATTCCACCAAGGTGGTTAAGTTGAATCTTCCGTTGGAATTTGTAGGTACATCCCCCGGGGTCCGGGCCGGTGGAAAATTCGCATCACGTATGCGCTCCATCACCGTCAAAGGTTTACCGGATCAGTTGCCGTCTTCGGTCAAAGTGGATATTTCCAATATGGAGTTGGGTGGGGTTGTTCGGGTGAAAGATATCGTCGCTGAGGGCTTTACCTTGGTGGCTGCTCCGAACAATCCGGTGGCCGCTGTGACCATACCGCGCGCCATGAAAGGCGCTGTCGCCGAGGCTTCCAAATAATTCACCCTTCCGCTGAGCGGAGGGGGGATGATGACCCCGTGAATAGGTAAATCCCAACGACTGGTTGCGATGAAGTTCCTGGTTTTTGGCCTGGGGAATCCCGGTTCAGAATACGCTGATACGCGCCATAATGTTGGCTTCATGGTCTTGGACCGCCTTCGAAAGGAGCTGAGTTCAGCGGATGATTTTGCCAGCGGGCGTTACGCCTCGGTTTGCAACGGTCGGCAGGCCGGCAAGCAGTTTGTTTTGGTCAAACCCCAGACCTATATGAATTTGTCAGGTCAGGCTGTGCGTTATTGGATGCAATCCGAGAAAGTGGAGAACGATCGCATTCTGGTGATTACGGATGATTTGAGTTTGCCCTTCGGTCAAATTCGTCTCCGTGGTTCGGGCAGTGCCGGGGGCCACAACGGACTTGGTCATATTGAAACGGTGCTCGGCAACAACCAATACGCCCGCTTGCGCGTTGGCATCGGTCGGGATTTTGCGCCGGGTCGTCAATCCGACTACGTCCTGGCTCCTTTTGGAAAGACGGAGCAGGAGACCCTACCTAACTTGTTGGAACGTTGTTCCAAAGCCGTTTTGGCTTGGGCTCTTCGGGGGCTCGGTCCGGCGATGAACGAGTTCAATCGGACTTAACACACCTTGCAGCGCAGGTTCGGGCGTCCGTTGATGTAGCCACTCAATTGGTCTCCCACCTGGACGGGGCCTACCCCGGCAGGTGTTCCTGTGTAGATCATATCCCCCATTTTGAGGGTAAAGTATTTGGAAACAAAAGAAATGATTTCTGCAAAGCCAAAAAGCATGTCCGACGTATGGCCACTTTGACGGACTTCGTCGCCGATTTGTAGGTTGAAGGCAAAGCCTTGTTCCAGGGCGGCCGGATCGGTTTCCAACCAATCTCCTAGGATTGCAGAACCATCAAATCCTTTGGACAGCTCCCAGGGAAGCCCTTTGGATTTGAGTTGTTCCTGCAGGGTTCGAGCGGTGAAATCAATACCCAGGGCAACGCGGTCCACATAAGACAAGGCAAATTTGGGCTGGATGTGCCGTCCATTGCGCCCAATTCGTAACACAATCTCTATTTCATGATGAACATCCCCCAAATGATCCGGTAGAAAAAAGGGTTTTCCGTCTCGGACCAGGGCTGTTTCTGGCTTCAGAAAAACCACGGGCTCCGAGGGACGGGGGTTGTTTAATTCCCGTGCATGTTCGTCGTAATTACGTCCTATGCAAATGATTTTCATGGTATTGCATTTTGTTTAAGGTCCAATTCGCTAGTTCCTCAACGTAGGTAGAATTCGCTTCAAAGGGCACCCCTGCTTGGTGGTAAACCTCATGAATCGATACGGTGTTACCAAGGGCAAGGGCTTTACGATAGGCGTCAAGTCCACTCGCCGGTTCATGGGTGCAGTTTCTCCAAACGCCTAGTGCGCCGATTTGAGCAAAACCGTATTCAATATAATAAAAGGGCATTTCAAAGAGGTGCAATTGCCCTTGCCATTGGTAGTCCAGCCATTCGTCCAATCCACTCCAATCCACAACGGAGCTGGTGTATTGTTGCAGGAGTTCTTTCCACGCATAGCTGCGTTCGTTCCGGCTATGCCCCGGATGGGTGTACATCCAATGTTGAAAAGCATCAATGCAGGCGATCCAAGGAAGCACGCCCAGGGCTCGCTGTATTTGTTCATAGGAGGCGCGGTGCAGGTCTTGGGGATTTCCAAAAAAATGGGGGTAAGCGACCATGCTTAGCAATTCCATGCTCATGGATGCCAATTCGGCGGTTTCGGAAGGGGTTTGGCGGTACACATTCAACCGCAACGGGTGGACGAGGAAGGAATGCACCGCATGACCGCCTTCGTGCATCATGGTCTCCAGATCTTCCATGGAACCGGTTGCATTCATAAATACAAAGGGAGCCCCGCTTTCCATCATCGGGTAGTTGTATCCCCCCGGGGCTTTGCCTTTGCGGGATTCCAAGTCAAAGCGGCCCATGCGGTCCATCGTCGAGAGGCATTCCCCAAAAAACGGATCCAGTTGTTGAAAGGCCGCTATGCTTTTTTGAATCAAATCTTTTTGACCTTCAAAAGGGTTCAGGGGTTTTTGACCTGCAGGCAGTGCTTTGAGATCCCAAGGCCGGAGGCGGTCCAGGCCATTGATCAAGGCTTTGTTATGATCCATGTGCTCTTTGAGCGGCATGAAGGCATTACGGACCGATTGATGAAAGGTTTCGCATTCCTCAACGCCGTATTCAAAGCGGTTGAGCTCGCGGAACCGATAATCCCTGTAATTGGCAAAACCGGCGTTGAGGGCCACCCGGTGTCGGAGTTCCAGCATGCGGTCCATCAGGCCTTGTAGGTCTTCGCTAATCCGTGCTCTGGCCTCCATGATCAGGCGGTAAACGGCTTCGCGTTGGGAACGGTCCGGGGATTTGAGCAGGTTCTGCGCTTGGGGTAGGGTGTATTCTTGTCCGTTGTAGACAATGCTGAGGCTGCCTGTTTTGGCCCCGTATTGGCTTTCGAGGCCTTTGAGTTCCGTTTGAAGGGGGATATTTTCTTCGCGGTACAATGCTCGGGCGTTGCGGACCATCCGAAGTAGCCGGTCAAAGCCAGGCTCGTGGTAGGAGTCCAACCCAGGGTAAGCGAGCATTTTGCCGTTCAAGGCATCGTCCAAGGGCGCTATTTTGGGGTAGATCTCCTGAACAAAGAAATCGTAGGCCTTCCTTTTGTCGATGTTTTCAGTATCGCAGCTCAAGGCGACATAAAGCCAGGCTTGGTGCTCGTCCAAGCAAGATTCCAGTTCAGAGCGGTTGGCCAGCCAGGTAGCAAAGACCCCGTGGTCGTTCGAGCCATCGTTGGAATCCTCGACCGCCTCTTTGTTCCAATCGATGTTAAGAAGTCGATTGTAATAGGGCTCGATGACCTCAAAGGAGGTTGGTTGGAAATCCGAAGCAACAAAACTTCGATTCTTGGTTAGATCCAGCATGCGTTGGTAGGAGGCTTTGGGGGTTAGCGGTAGGCCACGCGAGACAGACGACGCATGAACCAACGACGACGGATGCTGTTGCGTTCGGCGATGTAATACATCGCCGGCAAAAGGATGAGTGTGATCAAGGTCGAGAAGGTCAGGCCAAAAATGATGGTCCAACTCAGCGGACCAAAGAAGGCCACCTGATCACCGCCCAAGTAAAGGTGGGGTTCAAAACGGGCAAAAAGGCCGGGAAAATCAATGTTGAGACCCAAGGCCAAGGGCACCAAT
>RFPG01000104.1 GCA_009926245.1 Sphingobacteriia bacterium
GGGATCTCTTTGCAAAACTTGAAGATCCGGGGGCCATGGTCGGGAATCCCCGGCAACAACAATGCGGGGGTGGGGTGGACCCGCCAAGCGGGCATCCAGGATGGGGTTGTCCAGAACAAGGGTGCGGGCACCTACCAACAGGGCAGCTTGTTCCCTGCGGAGGCGATGAACCCACTTCTGGGCCTGAGGTCCGCTGATGCGAGGCCCGGGCCCGTTTTCTCCTTGGTCAAGGTACCCGTCAGCGGTTCGAGCCCATTTGAGCACGGTATAGGGTCGCTTTTGGTGCACCATGGTTTCGAAGCGTCGGTTCATCCAGCGGGCTTCTTTTTCCAAAACAGGACCACGGACTTGCAGGCCGGCGGCCATAAGTCGTTCCAAACCTCGGCCCTGTACCAAGGGATGGGGATCGGTGCAGGCGAAGACCACCGTTCCAATCCCAGATGCAAGGATGGCCTCCGTGCAGGGCGGGGTTCGGCCGTGATGATTGCAGGGTTCCAAGCTGATATAGAGCGTGGCGGCCGCCGCAGCACCCTCACCGAGTGGATGATCTTGGAGGTAGGACTTCCAAGCGTTGAGCGCATGGATCTCGGCATGGGCCAAGCCGCAGGCTGGGTGAAAACCTTCCGCAACGACTTGGTTGTCCCAGGTTATCAAGGCACCTACCAAGGGGTTGGGGGAGACCGCCGATCCGGGGGCTACGGCCAAATCCAAGCAGCGACGAATCAATGGCCAATCCGATGGCAGTGGGGGGAGCATCATGGTATCGTCAAAATTAGTTCTTCTGCCTAACTTGCCTGCACAATGAATCCAAGCGGGACGGCAACAATAGGGGAATGGAAGCGCCGTTTGGGCCAGCTTTACCCAACCGGGGAACTGGCCGCGATGCGTCGCTTTTGGTTGGAAGAATCTTCGCATGATCCGGACGAAGTCCAGTGGTCCCGCCTTGGATCCGGGGAACCGGTCCAATACGTTCTACGCAAGGCCTGGTTCATGGGAAGAACCCTGGAAGTCGACGGTTCGGTTCTCATTCCGAGGCCTGAATCGGAAGAATTGGTGGCCTGGGTTCTAGAAGAAAAGGAGAACCACGCGGAGGCTATTTTGGATTTGGGAACCGGAAGTGGTTGCTTGGCCTTGGCTCTGGCTTGGAAGGGAGGTTGCCGTCCGCTTTACGGGGTGGATATTTCGGCGGAGGCGTTGAAAACCGCCCGAAAGAATGCCGTAGCCTGGGGCTTGGAGTCGAGTTTTGTTGGCCTGCAGGCTGACTTTATGGACAAGACCTGGGTGCCGCCTTCGGCGGCCTTGTGGATCAGCAATCCACCCTACATCGGTCTGGATGAAGCCGCCCAAATGGAGAAACATGTCCTTGATTATGAGCCTTCTACGGCTCTCTTTGCCCAGTGTCCGGACCCGCTGGATGTGTACCGCGCATTGGCAGAACATTTTTTGAAAGATCCGGTGGCCCGTTCTTTTTGGCTGGAGCTCAACCCGCGTTATGCCGAGGAATGTTTGTTGTTATGGTCGGGCTGTCAGGCCCAAATCCGCAGGGATATGCAAGGCAAATCCCGCATGCTTCGGGTTGTTAAAGAACCGCTACCACAGCAGCCTGCCGATCAATCTTGCGCATAAGGCCCTGCAAAACTTTGCCGGGTCCCAACTCACTGAATTCGGTGGCCCCATCACGGATCATCGAGCGCACGCCCTGCGTCCATTGCACGGCACCGGTTAACTGTAGGTTGAGGCCTTCCCGTATTTTCTCTGGATCGATTCGACCTTCGTTGGGGGCTACGTTTTGGTAAACGGGGCAGCGCGGAGCGCGCAATGTGGTGGTCGCCAAGGCGGTTTCCAAGGCTTGGGCGGCGCTGGCCATATAAGGCGAATGGAAGGCACCGCCGACCTGCAAAGGGACCACCTTGAGGGCTCCGGCTTCGACGGCTTTTTGGCCGGCTTCGTGGACACCGATGGGGCCACCTGAAATCACCACCTGACCGGGGCAATTAAAATTGGCCGCCACCACGGTTTCGGATTGTATGCTGGCGCAAATTTCAACCACCCGCTCGTCGTCCAGTCCCAAAACCGCCGCCATGGTCGAAGGTTGTTCTTCACAGGCTTTTTGCATGGCCGCGGCCCGCAGGGCCACGAGGCGCAATCCGTCCCCAAAGTCCAGGGCCCCGGCAGCGGTCAAGGCCGAAAATTCTCCCAAGGAATGCCCGGCAACCATCGATGGTTGAAATCGTTCCCCAGGATTTCGGCCCAAATCACGGAGTACAAGAAAACGGCCGGTTGGGTCACCTTGGTGGCTTTGAGATCTTCTTCGCTGCCATCGCAAAGGAGGCTCTTGATGGAATAGCCCAGGATTTCGGAGGCCTGATCCAAACGGGTTTCGGCCAAGGGATCCAGGGCCAGCAAATCGCGGCCCATGCCGGGGTATTGGGATCCTTGTCCAGGAAAGAGATAGGCGCGCATAGGTTTGGGTTGGTTTATGGTGCGGGGGGAAGGCCTCCAAAACCAGGACCGTAATAGGTCACGGAATTGTTGGGGGTTTCAAAGAGTTGGAGGCTGTAAAGGCGGTACCGGGGGTGCTGCAGGGTATCCCACAATTGGTCCCAAATAGCCATGGCCAGGTTCTCCGTCGAGGCCATGCGACCCTGCATGAAAGGCACGTCCAGGTTGATATTCGAATGGTCCAGAGGTTCAATGACCCGGTCTTCGATGATTTTTTTGAGCCATTTGAGGTCGACTACAAAACCGGTATCCGGATCCACTTCACCGGCCACGGTGACCCAAAGTTCAAAATTATGCCCGTGCCAGTGCTTGTTGGCACATTTGCCAAAGACCTCTTCGTTGCGTGCTTGGTCCCATTGGGGATTCCACAATTTGTGAGCGGCGTTGAAATGAGCTTTGCGGGTAACAAGAATCATAGGCGGCCAAAGATACAAAGGCTTAATTTTGGGCAATGATAATCGTAACAGGAGCTGGAGGATTTATTGGAGCGCACCTGGCCGCTCGCCTCAACGGGCTGGGATACCGGGATTTGGTCTTGGTGGACGATTGGAATGACCGGGCCAAGGCCCAGCGTCTGGAATCCGGACTGCTTGGACAAACCGTCCATCGGGATGCTTTTCCTGACTGGCTGCACCAAAACCAGGCCTACGTTCAGCAGGTCTTTCACTTGGGTGCAAGAACCGACACCATGTTGGCGGATGAGGAAGTCTTTGACCGCTTGAATTTGAATTATTCCAAAGAAGTCTGGCGAATTTGTGCTGAGTTTGGCTTGCCGTTGGTTTATGCTTCTTCGGCCGCTACCTACGGCGGGGGCGAGCACGGGTTCAAGGATGGAATGGATGGGTTGGAACGCTATCGGCCTTTGAACCCCTACGCTTGGTCCAAACATCGATTTGACCTGTGGGTGCGGGAGCAGCATCGAACGCCTTTGCGCTGGGCCGGGCTCAAATTTTTTAATGTTTTCGGACCGGGCGAAGGTCCCAAAGGCCGGATGGCATCCGTGGTATGGCACGCCTACCGTCAGATTCAGGAAACCGGTAAGGTCCAATTGTTTCGTTCGCATCGCCCGGATATTGAGGACGGGCATCAAAGCCGAGATTTCGTTTGGGTTGATGATGTGGCGGCCGTTTGCCTTTGGTTCATGTCCCATGATCATCCTTGCGGACTTTACAACCTGGGCAGCGGCCAGGCTCGTACGTTCAAGGACCTGGTTCTCGCACTTTTTGCCAGTTTGCAGCTGGAGCCTCAAATTGAATTTGTGGATACCCCGATTTCCATACGGGATAGCTATCAATACTATACCTGCGCCGACATGCAATGGATGGGGCGTTTGGGCTGCGACCACGCATTCACCACCCTCGAAGAGGGGGTGGCATCCTATGTCCGTCGCGAATGGGGCCCTCAAACGTAATCGATGATGAAGCGATGGACGGTGGCCGGGGACCGGATCCAAGGATGGGTTCTGTTGGGACTGTTGCTGGTCGCCGCGTGGTTAATTTGGTGTTATCCGCGACTCCAGCGTAGCAGCGATGACCTCGCAGCCGAAGCCGATGCCTACCTTGAACAGCGCCTCCCGGAACTGGACAAGTTGGCACAGGCTATCCAACCCTGGGACGCGGCACCGCCTGAAGGGTTTGAAAACATTTTGTTAGATGCCAAAGGTCAGCGTCTCTTTTGGTCGGGTCGTGGCTTAATGTCCTCGGACGATAAAATGTTGGCCTCCTTGAGAGGTCTGCATTTTGTGGAGGTCCAAAACGGGCAGGGTTTGGCCTGGGTCAAGCGGGTGGATGCCGGAGTTCAGGTTTTGTTTTACCGATTGACCTACCGGTACCCCCTGACGTCCATTTCCCTCTTGGATGGTTTGCAGTGGCCCGGGGTGGGGGGTGAACATCTTTTGGTTTGGAGACCTCAAGAGGATCGCGGCGGTCATGCGGTTCGATGGCAGGGCAGGGTTTGGTTCAAAATTGCGGGCAAGCCCGGTTCAACCGTTGATGATCCCCGGATTCAAACCTGGTTCAACGCTGGCATGTTGATATGGCTCTCCCTGTGGGCTTTGTTATGGATACGGTATCGTCCCTCGGCTGGCCCTTGGTCGGCAACGATTTCCTTCTTTTCGTGGGGCGTTGGTTTGATCACCGGCCTACTTTGGCTTTACAAAGGACGATTGGGGGAGTCGGAATTTTTTTCTCTGCACGAGCCCCTGAAAGGCTGGGTGTGGAGCCAAGCGGTTTTGGCCTTGGTAGGTCTCTGGGTATTTCCAATGACCGCTCGTTATTCAGCTTTTTGGAGCGGACCTGTACGGGTTTGGGGGTCCTATGTTTTGCTGGCCTGTTCGCTGGATACAGGTCATCGCAAAATTGGCTGGGCCGATCCCTTGGGTTGGTCTTGGGATGATACCGCTTGGTTGCTATTGGTCCTGGGATTGGCGACGGCGCTCTTGTCTCCACGTTCCGCTCATCGTACCGGACGCGATTCCATTGCCCCGTACCGTCGTTGGCTGGTACCCGGGGCCTTGGTCCTTGTACCCGGTTGGTGGATTTGGCAGGGATTGGACGAATGGTCGCTGGTTTTGGGTCTAGGGGGGCTGGCCTGGACCGTCCTTGGCTGGGCCTTGGATCGCCCTTTGGCAACCACTTGGACGCGCATCGGCTTGTACGGGATGGTTGGAGGGCTTTTATCGGTTTTGTGTTATGCTCAGCATGCCAGGGTGGGTTTGGACCAGGCCAGAAGTCGGGTCGAGGCCCTCGTTCAAGCCCGTCCGATTGAGGCGTATACCTATTTTATGCCTTGGATTGACGCGCTTCGTTCCGATTCATCGTTTCTGTCTCTGGCGGGGGCCTCGCCCTCTAACAGGGCTGCCTTGCAGGCCTTGTTGGATCGTCATTCGCGGAACTTGCGA
>RFPG01000105.1 GCA_009926245.1 Sphingobacteriia bacterium
GATCCCGTTAACAATTTTTATTTGGGTATTTGTTTTAACATCATCGGTAGTGGTTTTTTCAAGCCCAATATTTCCACCATGGTAGGGCAATTGTACCACGAGAACGATTCCCGCAGGGATGCCGGATTTAGCCTCTTTTATGCGGGTATCAATATCGGGGCCTTTTTGGGAGGAACGATCATGATTTTGGTTGCCAAAAATGTATCCTGGAATGCCGCTTTTTTCTTGGTGGCTGTCGCCATGTGCATCAGCCTCCTTGTTTTTTTGGTGACCAAAGGCTCTTTTGGCTCTATCGGGCTCTCACCGCTCCGTCGCTTGCCCCAAATACCTCGTTTGACCCGTGAGGCTCTGATTTACGCCGTCTCCTTGTTGGCCATTCTTCCGGTTTGGCTGATGATTACCGACACCCGATACACCGACCGCTTCATGACCATCATTGGACCCCTCACCTTGGCCTATTTGGTTTGGGAAATGCGGACCCTCAGCAGGGCCGAAAATCTTCGCCTCGGTGCCGCCATGATTTTTATCCTTTTTTCGGTTGTTTTTTGGGCCTTCTTTGAACAAAGTGGCGGCTCCCTGAGCCAATTTGCTTTGTACAACCTACAGGGTCAGGACTTTCTGGGTCTAGCTATGGATGCCAATGCTGTTAACAATTCGGCCAATGCTTTTTTTGTGATTGTTCTGGCCCCTGTTCTAGGAATGGTTTGGGTTTGGCTGAGCGCTCGTCAAGCCGAACCCAATTCCACCCTCAAATTTGCCCTGGCCTTTGGTTTGATCGGTTTAGCCTTTCTGGCCTTCTACGCCAATCGTTATTTTGCAAACGCTCAGGGCCTAGCCTCCCTTGAAATTTTTGTTTTGGCTTACCTCATTGTCAGCGTGGGTGAACTTTGCCTCTCCCCGATTGGTCTTTCGTTGATGACCAAATTATCTCCGCTGCGCATGCAGGGACTAATCATGGGAATGTGGTTTCTGGCCTCGGCCTACGGACAATACGTTGCCGGCTTATTAGGAGCGGGTATGTCCCTGAGCGATGACACCAACAACTCAGCGCATGACAAACTGATCGCCTACACCGATGGTTACTTGCAGTTAGGCCTCTATGCGTTGGCAGCGGCCTTACTCCTGGCCATCCTCAACCGCCCGGTCAAACAAATGATGCAGGGCATCCACTGATCCCTGCTGAACGGGTGCCCTGCTGAACGGGGCCCCGCTGAACGGGTGCCCCGCTGAAAGGATGCCCCTGCTTAAGGCTGAATCATCAAGCGCAAGCGGACCACCGATCCATCGCGCTTGATCAACGATCCCATGTACCAACCCGGAGACCAGGAAGCTGTCTCGGTGACCAGTGATAGACCGTTGGACCCATTGCCTCCCTCCAAGTCGATCACACAAAAATCAAGCGAACGATCTTCCATCAAACGACCACCTGCATCTCTCCATACCATTTTGACATAATCACCGGCAGGCGCTTGGAGCACCACCCGATGGGTGGCTGGGTTGGGGTACAATACAACCCCCTCCAAATTCATCGGGTCCTCCAATCCAACAGCCGTATAGGTACGGCAGGCGGTATCGTTGGCGTTGTTGGTCTGACCTGGAACAGGCCCGGTATAGGCACAAAGCCGATGGGTGCCCCCCTGCGTTGGCCTCCAAAGCCCCGTGAAGGTATGATGAATGGTATCGTTGGGTTGAATTGAACGAGCCAACGTGTTTCCATTCACCAACGTACCGTTCACGGCATAAGAAACCAAGAAATTGTTAAGAACCGACCCGCTGAAATTTCGGATGACCACCTTGACGGTGTTGTTTTGGTTCAAAAGAGGATTGGCCGGCTCCAAAACCTGAACAACCCCCAAATCTGGGGTATTGGAAGTGGCCGTCGATATTTGAACGCTGTCAATTGCAATACCCTCGCCCGTTACCGAAGGATCCGAAGTAAAGACGAAACGCAAACGTACCGAAGCCTGGTTGTTGAGAACGGTTAAAGGATGCGATGCACGAACCCAACCATTGGATGAGCCATCCCATACAGGGCCGTTGGAAGACGAAACCGATGAAGAGGTGTACCAATTGGTTCCACTGCCAACAGTACCTAACACCTGCCAGGTCAAGCCGTTGTTGGTAGAATACTGGACATTCATGCCATCGTAGGTGGGTTCCGTATCGTAATTGAGACTGAATGAAAGCGTGGCGTTTTGGATGCCGGTGAAATTCAAGCAGGTCGATTGGAGATAACTTTCTTCGTCGTTGTTATAATCCCCCCCCAGGTTCGTGACCCATGCCCGCTGACCACTGGCTGCCGAATTAATCACGGTACCACTCGGTATCCCCCAAGCCCAGGAGCTGCTAAGACCTCCACCGATCCAGGATCCGTTCCCAGCCTCAAAATTCTGACTGTACGGGAAGGAAGAGATAATAGGAATGTTCGTGACCGAGCCTCGAAGGCTGTCGTTGGACAAATCGGCATCACCGACCACTGCGGTATAGGCCAAGAAATTATAGGTTCCAGCTGTCGATAGATTCGCTCTGGTGGTGAAGGTGTAGTTCAGCGAATCACCGGGAGCCAATGGCCCGGCCACCACTTCTTGGACAACCGGCAGGTTATTAATTCGGTAACGAACCGGAATATTGGATAGAGACTGAGCGCCCCTGTTTTTGATACGGATGCTAACCGGCGCATTCGCAGGCAATCCACAGTTGGAGGTCGGCAAGGTCAACAAAACCAATTCGGCTTCGACAGGAGGCGGATCCGATACCCTAAAATCATCAATAGCGACACCATCGTATTGAACAGACGCATCCGACACAAATACAAAACGGAATTTGACACCACTCAATCCAGCGAGTCCCGTCAACGGATGCTGGGCGGTCACCCATCCCCCCGAGCCTGAAGAAGGAAAACTGTTCTGAGAACCACTCCAAGAAGCCATCCCCATACCAGGCCCGTTCGCCAAGGTCGTATTGTACCAATTCAAACCAAGAGGACTGTTAACCGCACCCACAACCGACCAAGTCGAGCCCCCATCAATGGAGGATTGCAATTGTAGGCCGTCCCAGTTACGCTCGGTATCCCACCAAATTTTGAAACGCACCTGTGGGCTGAGGGTGCTACTAAGATCCAAACAAGGAGATTCCAAGTAACTTAATTCCGAAGAATTGTAGGATCCGCTTAAACTGGTGGTGTAAGACTGCGTGCCAGCTCCAGCGGAATTAATGACCGCACCTGCCGGTGTCCCACGCTGCCATGAATTATTGGCCTCACCGTACCTGGAAAGGTAAACAAAGCGGTATCACCGGGATTCAGGGTTCCCGAAAAGGAACCCGTCACAACAGGTCCGCCGGCTATGCTGTAACCCAAGCCAAAATTACTTTGGGCCACCGAGCCAAAATTGCTAACACGAACACTCACCGTCAAAGCGCCACCCAGACCGCATCCTGAACCAGGACTGACCCATTGAACCACCCCGATATCGTTGGGTGCAGGAGTAAATTCATAGGCCCCCATATCAGGCGAAACACTGTTTCGGGCAGTCCCCGTCAAATCGGAGCCAATGCCCCCATACGGCTGGCCCAGGTTATCAAAGGCCGAAGCCCCAGGAATCGCCAAAGCAGGCGTCGCAAAAAGAGGATTGATCGAAACAGAATTGGAATCCTTGTTATAAACAGGCCTCCAAGTTGCGAGGGTTGAGAAGGTCAACAAAGGATTGGACATGCCGACCAAGGTGGGAAGGGAGGTCTGACCCAAGGCCGGTCTCATGAATAAATTCTGAAAATCGGAGGAAGAATAATAGGCGACTGAATCCGACTCAAAGACCAAAGCGGCCCAACCGTTGGGAAGCGTTAAACCCGAAGCAGCTTCCGCGTACAAATTATTGTTACGTAAAACGAGACTGATAAATGGAGAAGCTCCACCCGACATAAAGCGATTATCGGTCAAATGAATCAAGCCATAATTCAGCCCCCCCGCACTCGACATACCCGTGCATCGTACCCGGACTGTATTAAAGGCCAAAATCACCCCGTCCTTGGAATCCGGATTGATGCTAGAGGTATCCGCATATCCTTCCACCAGAATAGGGGAACCCAAACCAAAAGTGGACGTTGGATTAAACGAAACATTGATGGCATTGTTGTAAATCCTGGTAGGCTGTGATAAACTGTCGTTGGCGTTGTTTAGGCGAATTTGAGGATTAAAAATCTCCCCATTGAAGCGATTGGAATGGATCTCGGCCGAGGAGACGTCCATCAACCAAAGAGCCGCATTCCCGTTGGGCCTTTGATTGCCAAAAACATTGCCTGCTACCAACATTCCACTTTGATCGGATGTATTCAACGCATCAAGATACCCTTCAAAATTGTTGTTGATAACCTGATTGAGGCTCATGGGCTGACCCAAGGAATTCCAAAAAATGGAAGTATAAAATCCACGAAATGTATTGTTTGAAATGACCGCATTGGACGAATTGGACAATAACAAACCAAAATTATCTCTCGTAACAAAAGCCTGAACCACCGAATCCTGGAAAATACATTGATTGACCTGCAAGAAATCGGTTCCGACCCCTTCAATATGGGCCGTATTAAAAGATCCCGTTGCGGAGCCATTTAGCAGATAGCGACGCAGCGTCAAATTTTGAAAGGCGATGTGAGGCGTTTGGTTTAACTTGAAGATGCTTCGCTGCGTGCCCTGTACACTGGTATCCCCTACGAGTACCACATCGGCCGCATTACCTGTAGCCGAGGTGATGGTCAACGAGGACGAAGCCGACAATCCTGGAAAAGCCCCCAGGCTGTAGGAACCCAGGTGAACGCCGCTTTGGAGTTGCAGGGTGACGGGACCCGTAAGTTCCTCCTGGCAATGCATAACACAAATTAACAGCGAACGTATCGTTCCCAGCATTGATGTCTGGTCCAGGCAGCGGATTCTTAACCCAGGCCTTGACTAGAGCGGGCTGGGTCAATGGCAATGCAAGGTTGGTATTGAAGGTATGCGTGGTCGATTGACCTGTAGACAAAGACCCGGTCCAAGATTCAACAACCGGCGTTCCATTGTTGATCGAAAAACCAACATTGGCACTGGTAATGGTATTGGCGGCGTAATTGGCAAGACGCATCACCACCTGCCCACTGGTTCCGCCCAAAACGGGAGATGCGGGGCTCAGCAAACCGGTAGCCGCTGCGTCGGTCCCAGTCAATGGCAAAAAATTCAACTGCATATTGGGCCGCTGGGTACTTTCAAAAAAACCAAAAGACCCACCCGGTGACGCGGTGCAGGTGCCCAACGAGTCCCTCCGGAAATACAAGGTCCCGTTGTAACCCACATCGGTTTGCCGAACCACTGCATTTCCATTGTTGACCCAAGAGTTGTTATTAAAACAAGTTTCGATGATAAGGTTATTC
>RFPG01000106.1 GCA_009926245.1 Sphingobacteriia bacterium
TTGCCATTGACCGCGGTGCTCCAAGGCCCCAACCCCAATCCACAAACGATTCCGCGCATATTGTTGAAACGCCCCTACCCCCCTTGTGAACAATACATTCCCAAAATTTTCGGAACCAAGGTTGGCATCCAGTTGGTTCAAGAGCCAGGCCGATTCAACGTCGATTCGCTCTTGTTCATTGCCCGAATAATAGCTGGCCGACTGGGTCAAGATCATCCGAGTATGCGGGCGGTACACCAAACTGGTCCCGTGGGTTGCATTAGCAAAGCGCATGGCTTCCTGCCCATCAAAAAACACCCGCAGTTGCAAAGCGTTCTTGACGGTGCCAAAGACGGTTTCACGGTTGGAGGGTATCACGGCCAAAATATTTTGGCCCGCATGGCTTAGCCAATTCCATTGCCAGCGGGGATTGGGCCGGTACGAAACCAAGGCCTGGAGATCGGTGGATACGGGGCGGTATTCACCGCGGGTGTCCAAACTTTGCAACAACGAATTGAGGGTCCGGTAACGCAATCCCCCCTGCCAGGACCATCGACCCTCGTTGCCCTTCAAGCCTTCGGCTGCCAACGATACCCCGGTTAAACCCGCTTGAACCGTACCGGTTGCGTAGCGGGGTTGCCGATACGTCACATCCAGAACCGAACTCATTTTGTCCCCGTAACGGGCCTCAAAACCTCCCGCCGAAAAATGAATATGCTCCACCAAATCCGGGTGGATTAAACTCAGTCCCTCCTGTTGACCGCTGCGCATCAACACCGGCCGGTACAATTCGATCCCGTTGAGGTAGGTCAAATTTTCGTCGTAATTACCGCCTCGAACCTGGTATTGCGAAGAAAATTCTTGCTGGGACCTGGCCCCAAAAGCCTGGAGTATGGTTTCAAAATTCCCGCTGGGATTGGCCAAACGCCGACTGACCAAGGGATTAATTTTGGCCAAACCGGGGGCACGCTCCCGATCGGCTTCGATGAGTACACCCTGCCCCAAATCCACCACCGACGGCTCCAATTGCCAACGCATGGGGAGATTTTCGTCGGGGCGCAACGAGAGGTTTCGTTGCTGGGTTTTGTAGCCCAAAAAACGAACCTCCAAGTCCAAAGGTGTTAAGGCCGGAACCCGCAATACAAAGCGACCCTTGGAATCGGCGCTGGTACCCAGGGCTGTTCCCAAAACGCCCACGGTCGCCCCGGGCAATGCTTTGTTATCTCGATCCACCACTTGACCCCTCAGGGTCGCACTGTCTCCCTCCAATTGTTGGGTCACCGCAGCAACAGACGACCTTGAAAACAAAAACAAAACGCTGCTTAACAGCAAACACAAGATCCCCTTCCCCAAGGTTGATCTTTTCAACCCAAGAGGGCTTTGAACGATCGCACCGCAGCAGCCGGATCCGGCTGGCCAAAAACCGAATTTCCAGCGACCAAAACATCGGCCCCGGCCTCCGCCAACGCGCGGGCATTGTTTAGATCCACTCCGCCGTCTATTTCGATCCGAAAGGCAAGGCCTTGAAGCTGTCGGTACTTGACCAGGGAGGCCAGTTTTTGCATGGTGGACGGGATAAACGACTGCCCCCCAAAGCCAGGATTCACCGACATGATGCAAACCAAGTCCAAATCACCCAAAACGGGAAGCAAAGCCTCAACGGGGGTATGGGGATTGATGGCCACCCCGGCGGCGAGACCTTTTCCTTTGATTTGGTGAATGTTACGATGCAAATGAATGCAAGCCTCCAGGTGAATGGTCAGGGTCTGAGCCCCTGCCTCCGCAAAAGAATCCACGTAACGCCCCGGGTCTTCGATCATCAAATGAACATCCAAGGGCAACGAAGTGACGGCACGAATCGCCCGAACCACGGGCTGGCCAAAACTGATATTCGGAACAAAATTCCCGTCCATCACATCCAGATGCAGCCAATCGGCTCCTGCCTCCTCCACCTGTTGGAGCTGCTCGGCCAAACGGCTAAAATCAGCGGATAAAACCGAAGGGGCGAGAATTTTCATGGGCATGAGAGATCGTTCAATAAAGGAATAATGAGGTCATCAAGGCCTTAACGGAAAGCTGAGATACCGGTTAGATCCATGCCGGTGATGAGCAGGTGAATATCGTGGGTTCCTTCGTAAGTCACCACCGATTCCAGGTTCATCATGTGGCGCATGATCGGGTATTCGCCGGTGATGCCCATGCCACCGTGAATTTGCCGGGCCTCCCGGGCAATGTTCAATGCAATCTCCACGCTGTTCCGCTTGGCCATTGAAATCTGAGCCGTGGTGGCTCGGTCCTCGTTTTTGAGAACCCCCAAGCGCCAGCAGAGCAATTGGCCTTTGGTAATTTCGGTGAGCATCTCGGCCAGTTTCTTTTGGATTAATTGAAAGGATGCGATGGGTTTGTCAAACTGAATCCGCTGCAATGCGTATTGCTTGGCTGAATCGTAACAATCCATGGCGGCGCCCAAGGCACCCCAGGCGATTCCGTAACGAGCTGAATCCAAACAACCCAAGGGGCCTTTGAGGCCGCTTATGTTGGGTAGGAGATTTTCCTTCGGGACTTTGACATTGGAAAAGACCAATTCGCCGGTGGCCGAGGCGCGCAGCGACCATTTGTTATGGGTTTCGGGGGTCGTAAAACCTTCCATACCGCGCTCCACGATTAGGCCGCGAATTTTGCCGGTTTCGTCCTTGGCCCAAACCACAGCGATATCCGCAAAGGGGGCGTTGGAAATCCACATTTTGGCACCGTTCAGGAGGTAATGATCTCCTTGGTCCACAAAATGCGTTGTCATCCCGCCGGGGTTGGAACCGTGGTCGGGTTCGGTCAAGCCAAAACAGCCCATCCATTCGCCGGTGGCCAATTTGGGAAGGTATTTGCGGCGTTGTTCTTCGGAACCGTATTTGTAGATAGGGTACATCACCAAAGAACCCTGAACCGAAGCCGTGGAACGAATACCGGAATCGCAGCGTTCCAATTCTTGCATGATGATGCCGTAGCTGATTTGATCCATGCCCCCGCAGCCGTATTCAGCAGGCAAGGAAGGACCAAATGCCCCGATGGCGCCCAATTGAGGAATGATATGCTTGGGGAACTCGGCCCGCTGGGCATAGTCCTCGATGATGGGACTTAGTTCTTTCTTGACGTATTGACGAACACTGTCACGGATCAGGCGGTGCTCATCCGTTAATAATTCGTCCACGAGGTAATGATCCGGGTGCTGGTAGGTGTCGGTGCGCATAGTTAGGGGGAGGGTGGTTGAACCAAAAGATTCTATTCTATTGGGAATTCGCTGCAAATTTAAGACCTTCGGGCTTCAATCATGAGTGTATGGCGGAGATTGCCCTGTTAGGTATCGAATTCCACGGCTACCACGGCCTGTACCCCGAAGAGAAAGTGAACGGCCATCGATTTGTCCTGGACCTGATCGCCCGTCGAACGGTCCCAGCGGAGCAAGAACGCCTCTTGGTGCGGCCCACCGATCTAGGCAAGGCCTGGCCGGACTATGCCCGCATGCAGGCCTTGGCGGAAACGGTTTACAGCCAACCGCGCGATCTTTTGGAGGAGGTTGTGAGCGATATTTTGAGAACTTTCAAGGCCGAATGGCCGGAATGGACCTTTGAAGTGGGCCTTACCAAAACCAATCCCCCGATCCAACTGCCCCAAGGCAGCTCGACCTTGCGGATCCCTGCATCCCGGGTGACCCTGCGGTGCAGCGATCTCTAGGGGCCCTTTATCTTTGGCCTGTCACCCCCGAACCCCATTGCCCTATGGCTATTCAAACTGCAGAGCGCTCTTCGGCGCAGGATGCGTCCGAGAACCCCATCTACCAACGGCATATGGCCGCCTACCTAGCGGCTGTACCCTATATGAAGGGTTCCGTTCTTGAATTGGGCTGCGGGGAAGGGTACGGAATGGCCCTCCTTGCCAAACACTGCGATCAATACCTGGGCGTGGACAAACACCCCGTACCCAACTTGCACATACCACCCCAAGCCCGCGTTATGCAAGCCACCTTTCCCCCGCTGGGAGGTATCAATTCCAATCAGTTTGACGCCGTGGTCACATTTCAGGTCATTGAACACTTGGAGGATGATATGGCCTTTTTGAAGGAAATTCATCGTGTCCTGAAACCAGGCGGGGTGCTCTTGCTGACCACCCCCAACCGCCTCATGTCCTTGACCCGCAATCCTTGGCATGTTCGGGAATACGATCCGACCTCGATGAAGCAATTGCTGGAATCGGTTTTTGGTCGTGTGGACCTTCAAGGCGTATTTGGGAATTCCGTTGTTATGGAATACTACGAACAAAACAAAGCCTCCGTCCAAAGGTTGACCCGCTGGGATTTCTTGAACCTACAGCATCGATTGCCTCGCCGCTGGTTGCAAGTTCCTTACGATTTAGCCAATCGTCTCAACAGACGCAATCTGCGCCAAGCAAATACCAGCCTTGTCAGTCGTATCCGATCCGAAGATTATCCCATTGCCCCGTTAAACGACCGAGCCTTGGACTATTTTGCTCTATGTTACAAATAAGAAAACAAGCAGGCGTTCGGGGCTTTTGGGTCTTGACTACGCTTCTTGTCTTGGTTTTCCTTTTGAATTCTTGTCGAGATAACCCGTCCCTGCCCTTGCCTCAAGACCCCACGCCGCCTTACCCCGCCTATGGCACACCGTTTGGTGGGGTTCCCGATACCAGGGATATGGTGATGTACGAAGTCAACCTGCGTGCTTACAGTAGCGCAGGCAATATCCAGGGAGTCATTGATCGCCTGGATTCAATCAAATTACTAGGCGTCAATGTGTTATGGTTGATGCCTTTGCATCCCATCGGGGTACTCAAAGGGATCAATTCTCCGTATTGCGTTCGGGATTACAAGGCGATAGGGGCCGAGTATGGAACCTTGGAGGATTTACGCCGCCTCACCGATGCAGCCCATGCCCGCGGTATGGCGGTTCTGATGGATTGGGTCGCCAATCACACGGCCTGGGATCATCCCTGGATGGCCAACGATGGGTGGTACACCCGAAACAACCAAGGCCAAGTGGTGCACCCTCCTGGCACCAATTGGTTGGATGTAGCGGACTTGAATTATTCCAACCAAGCCATGCGCGATGCCATGCTGGACGCCATGCTCTATTGGATCTACCAAGCCAATATCGACGGTTTCCGTTGCGATTATGCGGACGGGGTTCCCTTTGATTTTTGGGAAACAGCCTGGGCACGCCTGCGGTCCATCCCCGGCCGACGCCTGATTCTTTTTGCCGAAGGTAGTCGCTCCGATCATTTTCAGGCCGACTTTGATCTCAACTTTGGCTGGTCCACCTACAACGCGCTCAAACAAGTTTGGCAGGGCCAAAGCCCTTCGGTTTACCTCAACACCCGACTGAACCAATCCCAAAGCACCCCACCGACCAA
>RFPG01000107.1 GCA_009926245.1 Sphingobacteriia bacterium
GCCAATGCCAATCTTCAGGCAGAAATCCTGGTTACCATTCCTTCGCCAGGTGCCGATGGTGGCGCAGTCCGCTTCGGAACCGTTCCCCGGAATTCGGCCATCAACATGGACCCACGTGCCGTAGCTTCCACCAACCTGGGTTTCAGCTCAGCACCTGCCATGGTATCCATTACATCGCAGCCAGACGAGCCGCTCCGCATTGAATACCCTAGCGCGGTTCTCCTTAGCAACAATACGAGCGGTACATTGAACTACATCACCTACCGTCCCCAAATTTCTGCCATCAACGATCACGTTGCATTGACTGCAACCAACCGTGAGGCTTCCAAGTATTTGGGAACAACCAACCCAGGTCGTGATCAGGTCACTGCCGACGGTGGTACAGGTGAAGGAAGCACTGCTTCCTCCGCTGTGAATGGTTATGTGGTCATGTCTCCATTCACTGGAACTCCAGCCGGTAAAGTAACCTTGTTTGTAGGTGGTAAATTGTACGACGGTGCAGCCAATACACCCAACATTTCCTCCAACATCCCTAACACCAAGCAGGTAGGTTTCTACGACGGTGAATTCACCCTCAACATTCTTTACCTCAACTAAGCGAATTTAGAAATGATTAAAAGTCCCGGCAATCTCCGTATTGCCGGGATTTATTTTATTTAGACGATGGCGTTTTGGACCCCTTTGCATGAAAATAATTTGGTTGTTACCCATGGCCTGGCTCTTTAATTTATCCAATCTCAGCGCCCAAGGAGACGCCACCAATTCGTTTCCAGCCCTGGCCAAGGTCCTCCGACCGATCGTATTGACCGTGGGGGGCTCGCCTTACAATTCCGTATGGTTTGGTAATGTGCCGGCAGGAAATGTTGTTTATTTGGACCCCCGAGGGACCTCCAGCGAACATGTGAGCCATACAGCCAATGTGGCCAAAATCACGGTGACTGCCACTAACAACGAACCCATACGCCTTGAATACCCCGATTCTCTTACCCTTATGAACGGGACCCATCGTATCATTTACCAACCCCGGATCTCGGCTATTTACGGGGATGCGGCCGTTAATCCCGCCAACCAAAGCAATTCCGTTGCGGTGGCCTCCAACCTTGCTGGCACCAATTCCGTGACTGGCCCGAATGGCACTGGAAGAGCACCCGGAATGATTACCACCGGTTTTAGTGGTCTAGATTTGGACAAAACCACCCTGTTCATAGGAGGCATGCTCTACGGACCTGCGTCCCTTGGTTCACCGATTCCCATTAATCAAGAAAAAGGCTTTTATACAAACACCTTTGTAATTAATATTTTATACCAAAACTGACCGCGTACCACGCTGTCCCAAAACCATGTTATGAAAAAGTTGTACCTCGTGCTATTGTTCGCCCTCCTGCAATTGGCTTCTTGGGCTCAATTATCCCTGGCCCCGACGGCCGTTTACTTGGACAAGTACGGTATTGGAAATTTGTATGTTTCCAACAATTCCGGGGTTGCCCAAGAGATTTCGGTCAGCTTTCAATTCGGTTATTCCGATCAAGACTCGGCCGGAACACTCATCATGCGTTACGATGACAGCACCAACGCCAGGGATTTTGGTTTGAACCCCTACCTCAAGGCCTTCCCGAGGACCTTTATTTTGCCGCCTAATCAGCAGCAAATCGTTCGCCTTCAAGCCCGTGTCCCCAAAGGCAAAGCACCGGGCGTGCTCTTTACCCGTATCAAAGTGGTCAGTTCACCACAGACCCAGGATATCGGAACAACGGACGACACCACGGGTATTGCAACCCGTGTTAACCTTCGATTTGAACAGGTCATTGTCGCGTTTTTCAAAAACGGCGATGTCAGCACCGGTGTCCAAATCAACAAAGTGGAATCCAAGGTGGATAGCAATCTTCTCAGTATGGATTTTCATTACAAAACAACCGGGAATGCACCCTACTTGGGACAAGTCCGCATGACCATCAAGGATGCTGCAGGCAAAATCCTCTCCGAAAACCGCAACACCGTGGCTTTGTATTTTACCGGTCGTCGGCGTTTCTTCTTCACCCTACCCGAGGGTTCCCCAAGAGATTATTTCACGGCCGATTTTGTTTTTGAAACCTTACGAAACGATATCCCGTCCGAAGACCTGATACAGGCACCGCCTATTAAGCACCAAGCCGTCTTGGTTCCCAAATAAACGATCTGGAGCAACACAGGCATGCGAAAAGGGTGGTTGCTGCGGGTAGGCCTGCTGTTTCTAGTTTTCTTGGTGGTCACCGTTCCGGCCAAAGCGCAGGAGACGGATGAAATCATGTTGACGTTTGCTTACCCATCCTTGGGTCAGGTCTATACGCAATGTGTTTTTAAGGGGGAACAACCCTACCTGGGGTTGACTGAATTGCTCAGCATGTTTCTTATTCCGTTTGAGAGAAACAGCAGTCAATTGGGCTTTAAAGGAACCTACCCCTTCAAAACAAATCCATGGGAGGTCGACCCTGTTAATTTGACCATTACCGTGAACGGGGTGTTACGGCCTCTCAAGGCAGACCAATTCCATTTGGGCGAAACGGACCTGTATTTGGTCCCGGAATTGTTCAACGAGATTTTTGGACTTGAATTTACCATCAATCCTTACGGACTCTTATTGAGTGTTGTTACCAAACGAGACCTTCCCATCGATGAACGCGCCAAGCGATTGGCGATCCGGGACAAACTCAAGCGACTGGCCCCGGAGAACCTCCTCAAAACCTATCCCATGCTGTACCCTCGCGAAAGAAGGGCTGTGGCACCGGGGATGTTGGATTACAACCTTGGAGTCACCGATGGAACCTACGGTCGCACCTACAATTACTTGGTCAGTTCCGGCTTAGAATTCATGGGGGGCGATTTTCAAGGAACCTTGAGCGGGTTCAAATCCGATTCGGCCGAGCGTCAGACCCTAAGTTCGGCCCGTTGGCGCTATGTATTCAAACAGGGCCTGAATGAATCCGGTAACCCCGCCATCAGTGATATACAGGTGGGTCAGGTGGGTTTGGGAGGGCCCTCCGGTGGTCGTATTGTCGGACTAAGCCTCTCCAATACCCCCATTATTCCTCGCAGGGTATTGGATGTTTTTGTGATTGACGGTTTCACCGAGAAGGATGCGGAAGTAGAACTTTTGATCGCAGGTCAATTGGTGGACTTTGTACGGGCCGATGAGATTGGGTACTATCGATTCAAAACACCTTTGTCCTACGGAACGGTTCGTGTTAGCATCCGAATCTACACCCCCAAAGGCGAAGTCATTATGGAAGACCGGCAGCTTCAAATACCTTTCACTTTTGTGCCCAAGGGTTTTGTGGATTACAATCTTCAGGCCGGACTGCCCGAAATTGCGAACGAGGGAATCCAAAAAGGCATTGCTGGACATGCGAATGTTGCCTATGGTTTAACCAACAATTTGACCCTTCGAGTCGGTGCCTACCGCTCAGCGGATACCCTTCAAAAACAAGGTATCAGTCCTTATGGAAGTGCCTCCCTTCGCATTATGGATCAATACCTCTTGAACGTGGATGTTTTGCCGGGCATCATGAATCGCTTCAATTTTGGGGTCAACTACGCCAACAATACCGCCCTCTTTGTGCAATACAGCGATTATACAAGCTCACTGGCCGCCAAAACCCTGCCCAAAACACCCCTGCGGGATGTTTCGGTTAATTACTTTTTTCCATTCACCATTGGGAAACGAACGTATGGGGTCCGGGCCAGTGCCGAACAAGTTTGGCGGCGTAACCAAACGAACTTGCGCATGCAGTTTGACTTTAATGCCAAAATTGGACCCATTGTAACCCGCCTCAATTACCGAGAGGAATTGGTTGATTTGGTGGAACGAGACTTGGTACGGCAACGCTTAGCCACCGCAACGTTAACCTACATGGTTCCCCGTACACCCAGCATTCCCGTGTTAATGCGGGGGATGTTTTTGCGCGCCCAGCTTCGTCACGACATGCAGCGATTTGATGCCGAGGCCTTGGGCTCCCTGCAATTCTCCCAAACTGTTTGGAAGACCGGGCGCATCAACTTGAACTACGACCGCGACATCCTGAACCGCGCCAATATTTTTAGTGTTGGCTTACTTTTTGACTTTCGTCGATTCCGTTCGGCCACCCAAGCCACCCTAAGAGCCAACCCCGTGGTGGTTACCAACGAATTAACTCAAAATTTCAGCGGTTCCTTGGGAGGTGATCTCAAAAACAAATTATTGGTTGCCACCAACCGCGACCAAGTTGGACGCGCCGGTATAAGGATTCGCATGTTCCTGGACGAGAATGCCAACAGTCTTTACGAAAAAGGCGAACCCCTCATTCAGGCCACTAATATTTTGTTAGACCAATCGGCTACCATGTTCACGGGGAGCGATAGCTCCCTTCTCATCACCCAATTGCAAAGCTATTGGAAGTACCGTGCGACCCTGGATGTCAATGCCTTACCTGACGCCACCCTGGCACCCCTTAAGCCCAAGTTTACTTTTGTTACGGACCCCAACCGATACAAACACATCGACCTTCCCCTTTACCGTACCGGTACCATCGAAGGGGTGGTCCTGAACAACCGGAACGGAGCCATGGTACCGCAACCGGGACTGCGCCTACATGTGACCCGGGTTGGGACGGATGATGAACCCAAAACCATTCGAACCTATTCGGATGGAAGTTTCTACACCCATGGATTGGTGCCTGGAGATTATTATGTGTTGGTGGATAGCCTTCAGCTGGCCTTTATGCGTCGCTTACAGGGTCCCGATACCTTGCGCTTTACGATCAAGACCATGCCGGAAGGGGACTTTTTGGAGGGCCTGGAAATTCGACTTCAGCCCAAACCGGTAGATACCACCAAACCTTTCGAGATGAAGAACCTCTCGGAATTGGAATTTTCATTAGGCAAAATCTTACAGACAACGATTAAGTCTTTTGTAGAAGCCCAGGGGCTCTTCTATTCGGGTCGAATACCCGAGGCCTTGCTGAATCTCAACCTTTCGTTGAGCAATTTCCGAACCGATTATGCCCTGGCCCTCAAAGGTTCTATCGCCTTTGTTTTGGGACGTCGCGAGGAGGCCATGACCCTCTGGTACCAAGCCAAGCAAAAAAACCCCATGCTCATCATTCCGGAAATGAAATATCTGGAAAAAATTCGTCAAGAAGTCAGGGCTGAAATCGGGGCCGATACCGCCTGGCTGCCCAATATCCCCAATTTACTTGATACCGGTGTTGTCAAAAGACCGGAATGGCTCCTCGAATTGGACAACAAAATGGTAGAACGCCAAAACGCCCCCGAAACCCAAAACCGGACCGCCCCGATGGCCCTTCTTGAAGGAGAATTGGGAAACC
>RFPG01000108.1 GCA_009926245.1 Sphingobacteriia bacterium
ATTGTTCCAAGCACGGGCCTGAAGTAGATTGGCTTCCGATGCTTCCAAATCAAAATGTGAAGCAACTAACTGTAGGTTTTGCTTGAGCATGAGCGCTTTGGCCTGAACCAGGCTCAACCGGAGCGTGTCTTGACCTGAGGCGTACTTGAAAAAGCAACACCAAAGGACAAGAAACCCCAAGGTCCTTGATCCCATAAAAAATGAATTAAAGTGGATGAAAACCTGCTAGGAAGCAGGCAAAAGAAAGGGTACGATTCAGCTACAAGAGGCCTAAATCAACCAAATGCAAGCTTTTGTAAGGTGTTGCTTGCCAATCCTAAATATGTCGAAAAAAAGGAGGTAACGTTCCGTAATCGCAAGGCGAAGGAAGCTTTTGGATGCGAGAAAAGCGGGACCAAAAAGACCGTAGGAAGCCAATTTGAAAACAGGCATTCCAAGCACATTTGAAATCCGAGGACTGTCCCCGTAGTTCCTGTAGATGCCTCCAAATACAGAGTGAACGGAAGGCGAAACAATGGTCTGATCGCTTGCTAATGTCTGTTCATAGCCCTGCTCAAGTTCGGACTTCAATACACGAGGTCCATGAACAACCTGACCCTGCAAGAGAACCAAGGCCAGAAAGGCCAAAAATGCTCTAAAAAAAGGGGCCGTCATTGCGCTGCAAATATAGAATTATTTTGAATTATTCCCCTTGCCCCAGCGAAAAGGCCTTGACCCCATCAAAAGCATACAAATGCTCGGTTTTGATGAAATCCACCCCGGCCGCTTCGGCCCTTTCAAGCAAGGAAATGACGTCTGCTTTGGCCAAAGTGACACCGTCCGGACCAACAAAGCGACAACGCCAATGGTCGGTGCAAAAGGTTTCGGGGAAACCGCCGGGGTACACCTTGATACCCCGGTTGGTGATCATTTTGAGGCGCAGGGCCTCCTGATCCAAGGGGTGGAGGATTTGAGCCAGGGCTTCGGGATCGTTGCCAGCCCAATGCACAAAGAGATCCACCCCAACCAAGGTTTTGGTTTTGGGTGCAGGTCGGCGATAAGGTTGGAGCTGCAAGGGTTTGTCTTCGGCGTATTGGGCCGGTTTGAAATGCTGCGGTTGCTGCCCCAAGCGGGCGATGACGGCCTGGGCAAAATCAGCGGTGCCTACCTTTTGGTGGCTCAGCCCTTCGGTGTAGATATCGGCGGTGTGTATGCCTGCTTCGATGGTGCTCAGCCAGGCGTTCTGAATACGTTCGGCCACCTTGGTCTTGCCCAAATGCACCAACATAAGGACCGCACCTTGGAGCAAACCCGAAGGATTGGCGATTCCCTGACCTGCAATCATTGGCGCAGAGCCGTGGACGGCTTCAAACATCGCACATTGTTCCCCGATATTGGAGGACCCCCCCATGCCCACCGAGCCGGTGATTTCCGCCGCCACATCGCTGAGGATGTCCCCGTAAAGGTTGGTCGTCACAATCACATCAAAGGCTTCGGGATGCACTGCAACCCGGGCCGTTCCAATGTCAATAATCCAGTGTTCGTTCTGAATCTGTGGATATTCCGCGGCAATTTCATCAAAAACCTTGTGAAACAAACCATCCGTTTGCTTCATGATATTGTCTTTGCTGAAGCAACTGACTTTACGCCGACCCTGTTGAACAGCATACTCAAAAGCATAGCGAATAATCTTTTCGCAACCAGGTCGCGAGATCAATTTGAGGCATTGCACCACCTCATCGGTTTGCTGGTGCTCGATACCGGCGTACAAGTCCTCCTCGTTTTCGCGGACAATCACCAAATCCATCACCGGATGAGAAGTCTTGACCATAGGATGCAGGCTAAAACAAGGCCGAACATTCGCATAGAGCCCCAAGAACTTACGGGTCGAAACATTCAAACTCTTGTAACCACCGCCTTGGGGGGTGGTAATGGGCGACTTGAGAAAAACCTTGTTACGACGAATCGTATCCCAGGCCTCGCTGCTGATCCCGGCGGTATTACCCGAGAGGTAAACCTTCTCACCTACCTCAATAAAATCATAGGTTAAACCAGCTCCGGCCGCTTCCAAAATGGCCAAGGTAGCTTCCATAATTTCAGGACCTATGCCATCTCCTTTGGCGACCGTAATTCTCATGATCAGGGGTTTTTAGTGAGCACAAAATTACGCCCTGGCTGGCCCCTGCCCAAACGAAAAAGGCCAGAAACCTGTCATTTTTTGGGAGCAAGGGCCGCCTTGGCATCCCTGACTTTTTCCCAAGTCCCACCGTTTACGACATCCTTGAAACCGTTGCGAACGAGGATATCCTTGGCCTGGGATGAACGCATGCCGCTACGGCAAAAGACCACCACGGTTTCATGACCCTTGAATCGACTCAAGGATTGCTCCACCCGATCCAAGGGAATATTCACCGAACCGGGAACCGAACCAGAGGCAAATTCACCGGGGGTCCGAACGTCAACCAACAAGGCCTTCTTTTGAAGAGCATTCCGCAGGCCCTCGGAATCGCCTTGCGAAAATAAAGTTTTGAATATTCCAAACATAAAAAAAGCAATTAAAGCGTAAGTGAGGGTTTTGGGGATGGCTTTTAACATAGGATATCATTTTAAAAATCGGCCTAAGGATGGTTAGGTTTGCTTCCAGTCCTCCGAAGTGAGGGTCGTGAGGTCGTTGGTTGCTGGATGGTCCATGGTCGACAATCGATTCGAATGGGCCAACACCAATTGTTCGAACAAATTGCGTACTTCGCGGGCATTGCCAAAATCAACCCCGGCCCGTGCACAGCGTTGTTCAAAATAATTCAGAAGGAGACCCTTCAACATGGGATCCAAGTTGTATTGACTGGAGGTCGCCATCCGCTCCAGAATTTCGACCATTTGCTCGGCCGAATAATTTGGAAAAACAATCGTGCGCGTAAATCGGCTGGCCAAACCAGGATTGGAGCCTACAAATCGTTCCATGTCCTCGGTATAGCCGGCCACCACCACCACCAATCGTTTGCGATAATCTTCCATTCGCTTTAACAAAACTTGTACCGCCTCGTCGCCGTAATGATCCTGACCGCTTTCGGGCGTTAAGCTGTAGGCTTCGTCAATAAAAAGCACCCCATCCAGGGCCTTGGCAATGACCTCGTCGGTTTTGATGGCGGTTTGACCCGAATAGCCGGCGACCAACCCGCTGCGATCCACCTCCACCAAATGTCCTTTGGACAAAAGCCCCAACTCCTTGAGCAAACGGGCGTAGAGCCGGGCCACAGTGGTTTTGCCGGTACCGGGAGCCCCGGTAAAAACGGCATGCAAACCAACTTGGACGGTTTTGAGTCCGGCCTCCGCCCTGCGCTGTTGCATGCGGACCAAATTGGCCAAATTGATGATCTCGCCCTTGACCGGGTCCAAACCTACCAAATCGTTTAACTCCGCGAGGGCAGCTTCCCAACCACTTTGGGCAGGTCTGGAAGCTTCCTTGGATTGTTCCCGAGGTCCGTCCTTGCTAGCTTGTTCCGGAGCGGGGGCGGCGACCGCACCCAAACCGCCGGCTGTGAGGATTTTGTAACACTGATCAAACCAAACTTTATCTTCCAGCGCCCGCAATGTGGCTTCGGCTCCGTCTTCCTGGAGGGTCATGGTCAGGTAATGGGAATGATCCACCGCATAAAGGTTGGCACCCACGTCTTTGACTTTGTTGGAATCCAAGAGGAGGGCCACCTCATCCGAATGAAACAAAAGTTGCTTGGCGTACACGTAGAGACGCCCATCGACGGTTTGTTTGGAACGGCCTTTGACCCGATGCCAACGAGCCGCAGTCACCCCGTACACGGGATCCAATTCAAAGGTTTTGAACCCAACATGGAGGAAAAGCCCCACCGGATCCTCCCCGCGACCGGCCCGGTAGATGTTGACCTTCTGCAGGGTTTTGCTAAGTCGTTCTTTGTCGTAGCCCAAACCAAGAACCTGCAAGAGGAGCGAATAATCCCGAATGATTTGCCACTGCCCATCGTCTAATTTCCCATCCCCCATCCCCGCCTGCAGCAAGGGGCCCAAGACCGGCTCGGCAAAGCGCTGGACCAAGGGCCCGGTATCCGTTGAGCGAAGCTCAAAGGTCAAGGCCAGGTTTTGAATGTTCTTGATTTCGGGACCATCGGCACGACCGTCTGCGAAGGCGCGTTCCAACAACCGAGCCATGCCTTGGGTGGCCTTGCGGGTGTCCTCTGCGGTAGGTTGGTAGGATGGCTCCAAGACCTCTATCCAGGCGCCATAGGTGTCCAAAAGGTTGGCGGGAAATCCTTGTTCCGCAAGTTCGTTCACCAAAAAGTCGATCAGGCGACGCTTGGTGCGCTGGTGGGGACCCTCGTCCTTGTGTTTTTGCTCCAGGGCCAAAACCCCGGCCACCGACAAGGATTCCAAAGTTGTTTCTTCCAGGTAGGAACAAAGCGAACGCACAAAATCGCGGGCTCCAGCCCAAGGCATTAGGCCCCGACTACGCAGCGAGGAGGGCAAGCGGTCCCATAACATTCACCAAAGATAAGGCGAGGGCCCTAAGCCAATTCCAAACAGGTGATTTCGGGGTAAATACCCAAACGCCCTCGAAAGCCTACAAAGCCAAAACCTCGGTTGACATACAATTGCTGATCCCCAAACTCGTAATGACCGGCCCAATGCGGGTACACCCAAGAGGCCGGGGACCAACGCCATTGACCCGGGATGTCAATTCCCATTTGCATACCGTGGGTATGCCCACAAAGCGTTAGAGCGATCGAAGGATGCTTTCCCAAGACCTCCAAATCAAAATGCGAAGGATCGTGGGTCAAAAGGATTTTGGGTGCGGTGGTTGACAAACCCTCCATCGCTTGGGTCAGGTTACCGTAGCGTTTGCCAAAACCGGAGCGACGTCCCCAGTTTTCGCAACCGATCAATTCCAGGAACTCCCCGTTTTCACCCTTGATTTGGACGGCCTCGTTGCGAAGGAGCTGCCAACCCAAATCCTTGTGAACCTGTACCATTTGTTCAAAATTGCGAGTCTTGGCTTGTTCATCGGGCCAGGACCGGTAATCTCCGTAATCGTGGTTCCCCAACACCGAATAAACCCCCATCGGAGCCTTGAGGAGCTTCAGCATCTCCATCCAAGGCTCTACCTCGTTTGTTTGGGTATTCACCAAGTCCCCGGTAAAAACAATGATATCCGGTTGGAGGTCCAGGATCATCTGCAATCCGCGGCGCACCCCTTCGGCATCGTCCAAGGAACCCGTATGCAAATCACTGATTTGGACCAAACGCTTTCCACGAAACGACCCTGGCAAATCCTTCAATCGCAACGGTTGACGGTGCACCCGGTAACGGTAAGCGCTGCCCGATAC
>RFPG01000109.1 GCA_009926245.1 Sphingobacteriia bacterium
TTTCGATTGCAGCCCGCTGAGTTCATGAAACTTAGTACGGCTTTGATGGTTGCGTATTTTTTTGCGAATCGTCCCGTTCGACTCGATCGTTTTTCGTCGCAGCTCTTGGCAGGCCTTTGGTTGTTGATCCCTGTTATTCTTTTGCTCCTTCAAAAGGATACCGGCAGCGCCCTGGTTTATGTGGCTTTTGTTTTGGTTTTTTACCGCGAAGGCCTTTCGGTGAATTACCTGCTTTTCGGTTTGGCCTCGGCCTTTGTCTCGGTTCTCACCCTATGGCTGGGAGCGAATACCATGGCCATCGTCCTACCGGCAACCGCCCTGCTCTATGTGGTCATGGCCGCCAACAGCCGCAAGGCGGCTTTGGTTTCGATTCGATACTTGATTCCAGCCATGGCCCTGGTTTTGGCTGTAGGCTACGCCTTTGACCATATCCTGCTCCCCCACCAAAAGCAACGCATCCTCGTCTTGTTGGGCAAAGTGGACGACCTGCGCGGGGCGGGTTACAATGTGCATCAATCCTTGATCGCCATTGGTTCCGGGGGGTTATGGGGCAAAGGTTTTTTGCAAGGAACCCAAACCAAGTTTGACTTTGTACCCGAACAAAGCACCGACTTTATTTTTTGTACCATCGCGGAAGAATACGGATTTTGGGGCAGTGCCCTGCTCTTGGCCCTGTTTGGATTTTTGTTGATTCGGATTTTTCAAATTGCCGAACGCCAACCGGGGACCTTTGGCAGGGTCTACGGTTACGGTATCGGTTGCATTCTTTTTTTGCACGTTACCATTAATATCGGTATGACTTTGGGACTTTTGCCTGTCATTGGTATCCCCCTGCCCCTGATAAGTTACGGGGGTTCCTCGCTTTGGTCCTTTACAGCCATGATTGCGATCCTCCTTCGGCTCGATAGCGGGCGCATGTTGGGAATACGCTAAAACCTTTGGGGCTCGAAAGGGTTCTACCTTAAACCAAAACAATGTCCAAATTCCTTCGGTATTTTGTAGAGGTCTTCCGGCCTGGTGGCGCTCATCGCAGCGGCAATTTTAACCTGCGTATGATGCATGGGATTAACCGAATCAGCATCCTCATGTTCATCGCAGGGGTTTTGGTCCTGGTTTTTAGGTCCTGCACTCGGGGTTAGGTCAAGAAATCTTGCTCCAATTTTTGCTTTTCCCGTAAAAGCGATCGTAGGCCAAGGCCAATCGTCCCATGGTTTCACCCGTTGCTTGGGGATCGGCCTCCATAATTTGGCGAGCATAATCGCGGGCTTTTTCCATCGTTTCCCCGTCATGGACCAAATCCGCGTATTTGAGCTCCATTACCCCGCTTTGTTGAGTCCCGGCCATATCCCCAGGACCACGTAATTGCAAATCCATCTCGGCAATCAAAAAACCATCGGTGGTCGATGCCAAAGCATCCAATCGCTGTTTGGCTTGTTCCGAAGGACGATCTTTGTGCATCAAGAGGCAGTAACTCTGCTCGGAACCCCGGCCCACACGACCTCTCAATTGATGGAGTTGGGCCAGCCCAAATCGCTCCGCGTTTTCAATCACCATGACCGTCGCATTGGGCACATTGACCCCTACTTCAATGACCGTCGTAGCCACCAATAAGTGGGCCTTACCGCTCACAAATCGTTGCATTTCAAGGTCTCGGTCAGCACCTTTCATTTGGCCATGCACCACGGCCAATTCAAATTCTGGGCGCGGAAAGACCCGTAACATAGCCTCGTATCCATCGTAAAGAAACTTGATATCCTGATCCTCGGTCTCCCGTATGGCAGGATAAACCACGTAAACTTGACGGCCGGCTCGCATTTGTTCGGCCAGGAAAGCAAACATTTTGAGACGCTTGGCCTCGGGAGTCACCACGGTGCGGATGGCCCTGCGGCCTGCAGGCAACTGATTCATCACCGATACCTCCAAATCTCCGTAGCGGGTCATCGCTAGGGTACGGGGAATCGGAGTGGCCGTCATCACCAAAACATGCGGAGGTATGCGGGATTTGGCCCATAACATGGCCCTTTGCTCCACCCCAAAACGATGCTGCTCATCGATAACAGCCAAACCCAAATTCTTGAAGCGTACATGCTCCTGAATCAGGGCATGGGTCCCCACCAAAATCTGAAGGTCGCCGTTGTACAAATCTTCGAGCAATTGTCGTCGGGTTGCCCCTTTGACTTGACCGGTTAACAAACCAATCCGAACCGGTAAATCGCCCAAAAACTGAGTGAGGGATACCAAGTGCTGACGGGCCAATAATTCCGTAGGAGCCATCATGCAAGCCTGAAATCCGTTATCCACCGCCAAAAGCATGCTCATCAAGGCCACCAAGGTCTTGCCACTCCCCACATCACCCTGCAAGAGCCGGTTCATTTGAGAACCCGCCTTGAGATCCGCCCGGATTTCTTTGAGAACCCTTTTTTGGGCGTCGGTCAATTCGAAGGGAAGGCATCGATGATAAAAATCATGAAACAAATCCCCCACCCTTTCCAAACGATGACCCGGATTGCGGATTTTGCGTAGACTACGAATCCGTAACACGCCCCACTGCAAAAAAAATAACTCCTCCAACTTGAATCGACGCAAAGCCGAGCGTAGCTCCTCGTTGCTCTCCGGAAAATGGGCTTGTTTCATCGCCTCGCTACGTTGCGGTAATCGTTCAGCGTCAAGAATGAACCGAGGCAAAATTTCAGCGATCGAGCCACTAACCTGCTCCAAGGCTTGTTGAACCATCGAAATCCACCAACGATTGCTCAATCCCCGTTGCTTGAGTTTCTCAGAAATCGGGTAAACAGGACTGAGGGATGCCCCCCCGCTTTTGGTCCATTCAGCCCAAAGCGTTAATTCGGGGTGGGCCATTTGCAATTGACCTTTGTAACGGCTCACCTTGCCAAAAATCAAATACTCATCCCCCGGCTTAACGGCCGATTCCACCCAACGAAGAGACTGAAACCAGACAAGTTCCAACCAACCATGTCCATCGGTGACGGTCGCAACCAGTCGCTGCGCTTTGCCTAGCCCTACCTTTTCGATGCGCATCACCTTGCCACGGGTTTGCAGCGCTGCAGGGCCTTCGTCCAACGATTGCAGGGGATATACCTCGGAACGATCCAGGTAACGATTCGGAAAAAAAGCCAAAAAATCGTGGAAGGAAACCAGGCCCAATTCGTCGCGGATCCAGGCCGCACGCTGTGGGCCCATTCCTTTGAGGTAGGCCAAATCATAAAACAAGGGATGTTCCGTCATACGAAACCCAATCGATCAACCGCCTTGAGGCGACCACTTGAAGGTAGCCAACAAATGACGTACATCTTCCAAGATATAATCCGAGTACGGCTGCAAGGAATCGGCATTCGGCGTTGCCCCGAAATACAAAGATCCCCTCAAATAATGCCGAATAGAATCCGTAACATAAAATTGCGTTTGACTGGCCGCATTACCCCTCACGGTATATAACATTCCATAGACCCTTTGTTCGGGATATTGGACCAAAGTCTCTTCGATGCCTGAAGCCTTGAGGGTATGTTTGAAGGTCATGCGCTGAGTTTCGGCCATCAATACAGCCAAGGCATCGTCCGCTCTTACTTGCTCCCCATTATCGTAGAAGACCCTGTTCAAGGGATGGTACGAAAAGTGGACTTGGGCCCTAAGTTCAGGGTAGTCCAGATTCATCCACAAGGTGCCTTCCTGCTGGGGGCGATTTCCCTCTTTGGAGTTAGCATCCCCCGATGGCAATAGCCTGGGTACCGAGGCGGTATTGTATTCAAATTGAACTGGAAAACCGATCTGCTGGAAGGTGGCCAACTGCCGTGGGGGTAGGACGGCTTTGGCATAGCCGTAAGGACGCGCAACCGGATCTCCTTCGGAACAGGCGCATGCAAGTCCCAAAATCAAGAGGGACCCCCTCAACATTCTAGGCAACAAAATCGGCGGCCTCACGAGGGTTGCGTTTTAGGTGGACCGAAACAATCTTGCGGGCATCCGCTTGGAGGACCAAGAATTCAAAACCGCGATGCAAAAGGACTTCCCCCTGCGCCGGGATACGGCCCTCCAGCTCCAAAATCAATCCGGCCATCGTTTCAACGCCCTCCAATTTTTCGGAAAATTCGGACCAGTCCCAGCCGGTCTCTCGGGACAAATCCTGCAAAAGCATTTTGCCGGCCACCCAATATTGATCGGTATCGATTTTGCGACAAAGCCTTTGTTCATCGGTATCAAATTCATCTTGAATTTCACCAACGATTTGCTCCAGAATATCCTCCAAGGTAACCAAGCCCGAAACCCCGCCGTATTCATCGATGGCCAGGGCCATATGCATCCGTCTGGATTTGAATTCCCGGAACAAATCATCGATATGCTTGGTGTCGGGAACCACGAAGGGTTTACGCAACAATTCCTGCCACCTGAATTTGCGTCCTTGATTGAGCCTGGTAAATAAGTCTTTGAGATACAAAATACCGACGATTTGATCCAAGGATTCACTAAAAACGGGAACCCTGGAATAACCCCATTCCCTCAACAGAGGAAGGACCTCTTCCAAGGAGCTTTTGGAATCCAGGGCTTTGATTTCGAGGCGAGGAACCATGATCTGCCTTACCTCCAATTCGCCAAAATTAACGATTCCTTTGAGCAACTCTTTTTCGGAACCAACCCGTGCCTGTTCCTGACCAAACGTCAAATCAATGGCCTGATTGATTTCGTCTTTGGAAAGTTGGGATTGCTTGCGGACGATCCATCGATCCAAAAGCCCTGTACTATTGATAAGGCCCCAAATGATCGGTCGAAAAATCCACTCCGATATCTGCAAAGGCATTGAAAACCAAAGCGCTACATTCATAGGATTCTTCGAAGCATAGACTTTCGGAATGACCTCTCCAACAAAAACAATCAGGGCGGTAACAACAAAAGTCTGCAAAACGGCCGGGATCCAAGGGTAGGGGCCAAAATCCAGCACCTTGAAAAACATAAAATAAAAGAGCAGAATAATGGTGAGATTCACCACATTATTTCCAATGAGCAAGTTGGCCAATAAACGCCTGGGGTCCGAGAGATGACGAAGGATGCGACGATGGCCAGCGGATGAAGAGGTTCTTAACAAATCCAGCTGAGCCTTGGTCAACGAAAAGTAGGCCGTCTCCCCCGCCGAGAACATGGCCGAACAAAGCAGAAAAAATAGAATTAAGGGAGGTAATGACCAAAAAGTCGAATCGAAACCGGTTAGGTATTGTTCAGGAGGGTCGTCCATAGGGGTTTTAATGAACCAAAAAAATCAATACGGCAAATCATTCACCGCATCGGAGGAGCGATCCA
>RFPG01000110.1 GCA_009926245.1 Sphingobacteriia bacterium
GTTGCATTTATTGTCTGTCCTATTCGTCCTGGTTTCTCCAACCGGTCCGGTAGTTGAGGGTTCCTTCAAGGATTCCCCGTCCACGGATAGCATCCAGAAATTGCAACTCCAAACCGTAGACGTCCTTTCAGAAAAAAAGACCACCGCCACTGGCCTCCAACGATTGGATCCGTTGCGACGATTTGAACATTCCGGAACACCCCTTGCAAGGCAATTGGAAGCCGTACCTGGGATGAGCGTTTTGTCATCGGGAACCCAACTGGCCAAACCCGTGATCAACGGCTTGCACAGTCAACGTATTCTCATCCTCCAAGACGGGGTCCGCTTGGAAGGTCAGCAATGGGGCAGCGACCATGCCCCCGAAATTGACCCGTTCCAAGAAGGCGAATGGGCTATCCTGCAGGCTGCTGCCAGTCTTCGCCACGGACCCGAAGCGATCGGAGGGGTCTTGGACCTGCAAGCGCCTCCTCTGCTACAGCATGGACACCTGGACGCCCATGCTTCCACGGTTTGGATGAGTAACAACGGATTAATCGGAACCCATCTGCGTTTGCAGGGTCCCGCCTCTCGCAACGGTCGTCTTCAATGGCGATGGCAAGGGAGTAACCGCATGAGTGGTAATCTGCGTTTGCCGGGCGCCTACCTCGCAAATACCGGAACCCGTGAGCAGAGCACCACAGCAGAGCTTCAATACAGCCAAGGTAAATGGCTCATAAATAATTATTTACGACTTTACCACCTCCGCCAAGGTCTCTACCCTGGCGCCCATGTCGAAAACACCGAGGACCTTCAAAGGGCGCTGGAGAGCTCTGAACCCCTCTGGGAGGGGCGCTTTGGTTACCAAATTCAAAGACCCCTGCAGGAGGTCCTTCACTTCCAATACAGCCTGCGCATGCAGCGCGCCCATTCCAAGGGTGGCTTGAGCAGCTTTCGCTTTGGATACCAAGACAACCAACGCCAAGAATACGATACCCGGTCTTTTCTACCACTCCCCGAAATGGCCTTGAGCCTGGGCACTCATACGGCATCCTATACCTATTCCCAAAACCTGGGACGCTGGAGAATCGAAGAGGCGGTCGGTCTGATGTTCCAACAAAACCTGAACCAAGCCAGCAACGCCCGTCAATTTATTCGCAATTACCAAAACGAAAACCTTTGGGGCTATTCCCTCCTCGCTTGGGAATCTGCCAAAATGGGGAGGCACGAATGGGCCATCCGTTTTGACCAGGTTGATTTTGAGTCGTATTACCGCGCCCCGGGCAGCCAACCGAACGACCCGGTAACAAGGGATGAGCGCTCGTTCCACCGATGGAGTGCGGCTTGGACCTGGAATTATCGCGTACCCCAAACAGCCTGGCTGCTAAGCCTCAACGCCGGTAGCGGTTGGAGGCCCCCTTCGGCTTCTGAATGGTATGCCAACGGCTTGCACCAAGGTATGGCCGCCTTGGAGTTAGGAAACCCGCTTTTGGGGCCAGAGCAGACCTTAACAGGGAATTTGGGCTTGGAATGGAAAAAAAACGGACGCTTGTTTCACAGCCAGATCGGTAGGCGCCAAATCGATGGCTTTATTTTTTTGGAACCCCAACAGCCCCCTGCGCAGACCATTAACGGGGTCTATCCCCGATTTGCCTACGTTGGCAGGGATGCCTCCTTAACCCATTGGAACAACAAAGCCTCCCTGCCTCTGGGTTCGGGTTGGCGCCTTGATATGTCTGCTGCTTTGGTACGAGGACGGGAGCGCAATCGTGGGGCGTGGTTGGTATGGATGCCTGCCGACCGATGGTCCGTGGGTATTCACCATGCGCCCCCACGCCATCCGACGGATGGCTCACAACGCCCTTACCTGCGCACCTTGAGCGGTGGCGTGGAGGCCCTTCATGTCTCTCGCCAAAGCCGTGTCCCCCTGAGATCGGATAATAACACATCCCTTGACTATGCCCCCGCACCCTCCGCCTATACCCTAGTACGCATCTATGCCGGTGGCATGGGGCCCGGAGGGCACCTGCAATGGATGTTGAGCGTTGACAACCTCCTGAATACCCGTTACCGGGATTACATGAACCGACTTCGTTATTTTTCGAATGAGCAGGGCCTCAACCTAAGCCTTCGCA
Source organism: Sphingobacteriia bacterium (assembly GCA_009926245.1). Lineage (GTDB taxonomy): Bacteria > Bacteroidota > Bacteroidia > UBA7662 > UBA7662 > SYHX01. Next base: position 2,112 of record RFPG01000110.1, read on the forward strand.
TCCAATACCACCTCCATCGCCATCACCCAGCATGAATCGATTTGGCTTCTACCTCCCCCCTTGGTTGATCTGCCTTGTGGGCCTAACTATTCTGGCAGGATGCCGTCCCCAAGTGGACAATCCACAACCGGACGGTCAGCACGGCACCGTGACCACGCTGACTCTGATCCTGAGCGATTCCTCCACCTTTCCGATCCAAAGGGACACCTTTGTCTTTGACGACCCGGACGGTGCAGGGGGCAACCAACCGCTGCGCTGGGACACCCTTCGATGGAGGCCATCTCGAACCTATGCTGCTCAATTGTTTTTGACCAACAAACTCGCTTCCCCACCCCAGGAGTTAAACCCCTTGATAACAGCGCAGGGCAACCAGCACCTTTTTGTTTACCAAAGCGATACCAGCTTTGTGACCATTCACATCACCGATCGTGATCTCCTCAACCTCCCGCTGGGTTTCCAAAGTTCCTGGCAAAGCAGGAACCGCATCGGATCTGGGCATGTTCAAATTGGTTTGCGACATATTGCTTTTGGAAAGAACCTCAACAGCGGAGCAAACAGTGGCCACTCCGATATCCAAGTTTCGTTTCCCTTCGTGGCTCAACCTTAACAAAAGATATTTTTCTTAACCATTTAAAAATAAAGCCTACCCTAAGCACAAAACCCACCCTCCATTCCTATGAAAAACCTCCTTTCCTTGCCCAGCCTACGTCCAAACCTCCTTCTCCTTGTCTTGGGTCTTCTCTTGGTACAAAGTTCCGCCTACGCACAGGGTCCTTGGTCTTTCCAAGCCGATGCCGGGCTCAGCATCGCATCCCTCCAAAGATCCGTCCTCGGAATGACCAACGATGATTTACATCGACTCAACGGGCTGCAGGGACGTCTCCTTGCAGGGTATGCCTTCACAGATAACCTGACGCTGCAGACGGGCCTTGGCCTCGTTCAGCTGGGTGCGAGTCTGAAGCACGAAGACCATCACGATGATTTCCGAATCAACGCCCTGGAAATTCCTTTGTTGTTTCGCTACAGCCTCCCCGTTGGTCCTGGTTCTTTGGGACTGTCAGCCGGTCCATCCCTTGCTTACCATCTTTCCGCAACATCCCATACCCACGAAGGAGAAACGGAACTTGAAGAAGAGCTCTCCATTGGCAACGATGTGAACGACTTTGCCCGACCCTTTAACCTGGGTCTTCAGACCGAACTATCGTACACTCACCAATCGGGCTGGCTTCTGAATCTACGCTACAACGCCGGACTTATGAATCTGGGAACCAGCGACTTGGTAGAAATGCGAACGTCCTACATGGCCGTTGGCTTGGGGTACCGTGTCTTTTGACCGACCTCCTCAAGGCCTAGCCCTTAGGGTCTAAAAAAACGCAATCGCTGGAGCAAACGCTCCTTGCGAAGGGGACTCGTCGCCTGAACCGAAGGACCCGGCTCGTTGGCCACCGGAAGGCCATCCGCTCCCTTCGGTTCGGAAGGCGTATGCCACAAATCCTCCCAAGGTCCGTACACCGGATTGGGCAACAGAATCCAATCCCTGCCCAATCGCTCCGCTTGGCCCTGAACAACCTGCAAACGTTCTTCTTCGGTGGAATAGGATTTGAAATTGTTCATATCCTGGAGATTATCACCCACCCATTGCAATACCGTTGCTTGTTTACCGATCGTGTCACGCCGGGCTTGCTTGTCGTTGCTTTCATTGCGTAGCCAAAGCGAATCCAAACCGTCCAAAGGAAGACCCAAGGCTTGGAGGTTTCGCTTGGTGGCCGCCCATTGGGAGCGTTTCCGATTCGACAAGTAATAGATACGGAGTCCTAAGCGCTGGGCTGTTGTCAAATAATCGCGGACACCGGGAATAGCACCGGCTTCGGCTCGGTCCACCCAAGCCTGCCAACTGGGTGAGCTGTAGGCCGACCCGTGACGTATCTGCCAACCCGCATAAGGGCTGTTGTCCAGAACGGTTTCGTCCAAATCCAATACCACCGCTGCAGGGCGTTGAAGTAGTGCAGCCGAACCAAGGTGACGGCGCACCGAATCCAAAAGGGAGGGAAGCTGAAGGGCCGCTCCCCGGTAGGTCTGTAGGCATAGGGCTTGATACTCGGCCGAACGTTGAACAAACAAGGTGGATAAGAGCAAGGCATCCATGGTACCAGGCGTTGGTTCCGAGGATAACAACGAAAGACGAATCCGAGACGAACGAGACATCGCCCCCGGATTGATCCCGGGTTGCCCTTCGGGAACCGCAATTCCCAAAGAATCAAAATAATGTTGCCAATACGGTGCAACTTGGGATCCGCGTAAACCCCTAAAGGTCATGGGCTCCAGACCAAAGTACGAGGTCCCTTCCCCTACGCCATGGGCCAAGGCCGCATCCAACAACTCACTGCAATACCACTGTTCATTCCCGATCGCAAACGCTGCATCGTAAGGTTGCCCCAAACGGGCCAAAGCAAAGTCCAAGGCAGCTCGGAGGGCCACAGGACTTGCCATCGTTCGACCCACCAAGACACGCCCCCTGCGCCATTCCGATGTTCGCCCCAAAAAATCCTGCAGCTCGGTAGAGACCACACCGCGACCCACCGCCTCCACAACCCGGAGCGTACCTGCCGGATCACGGTAAAAGAACCCGCAATGCGTCAGGCGTCGACGATAAGCCGATTGGGTGACATCGGCAATCGCTGCACAACCTTCGCCGCAATTCCACTCTTGAAACAACAAATCTCCATCCCGCAAATCGGCCATGCCCATGCGCTCCAATTCGGATTCTGACTTGGGGTTTTGGGCTTGCAAATCCCCACCCCCCTCCAAAAAAAGAGAACAAAGCAGCCCGAACAAAAGAGTTCGAAGGCTTAGGAACAACCCTAAGTTTTTCATTTCGTTTTTTGTAAATCCGGATTGAACGGGGGAGGATGCAAAGCAAAACGCCTGGCCAGGTGCAGGATGGTCTGAACGGCTGATGCCATGTCTTCGGCACTTACCCACTCCAAGCGAGAATGAAATCGATGCCCACCGGCAAATAAATTGGGGCAAGGCAATCCCATGGCCGTCAATCGACTGCCATCGGTACCTCCTCGAATCCATCGTCGCTTCGGCGTGAGGCCCCCATCTTGCATGGCGGCCATGGCATAATCCACCAAAAACGGAAAACGATCCAAGGTGTCTTTCATGTTACGGTATTGTTCAACCCGTTGGATTTCA
>RFPG01000012.1 GCA_009926245.1 Sphingobacteriia bacterium
AAAATAAACACATTTTTGGAGGTAATTATTATCAAAAAACAATCAATTTACTTCAAAAAACATATTATGATTTGATTGAATAAATTGCCGATTCGCATCGCCCATCTCGGGGGATAAAACATGTATTTTTGGGCATGAAATGCCTACTCGGCCCCCTTTTTGGGCTCAAAACCTTCCTCCTCACCATCATCTTCACCACGGCGATCCAACACCGCGGCGAGTCCATGGGCCCGGGATCCAAGGTTCGCATCCAGTCAAACGCCCCCGAAGGCTCTGTTTACCGCAAAACCCAGGGCAAAGGCCTGCCCATTTCGCTTTTGGAACGATTTCGTAACGAGTTTCCTGCCGCCGTTGAGGTCCATTGGGAGCAAAAAAAAGTCCCCAGCTCTGCGGCCGTTCAGGCTGAAACCCAAACCACCCTTACCCACCGGGTCCGCGGTTGGAATCTGGGACAATCCTTTGCCGCGGAGTACCCGGCCGGTGCCCAAGCTGCCACTATGGTGCATACTCTCGAACGCCCGGAGGATCTGGCCGTTGATCAACGGAGTGAAATCCTGAGACGTTGGCCGGATCAAACTTGTGTTGCGGTTTTGAGTAGCCGGCCCCGCAACGGGATTCCCACCTACAAAGTATTGTTACAAAACAGCGGCTCCAAGCGATACCGCGTTGAGGCCTTGGAATCGCCCGATGCCAAAACCGTATCCCCCTGCCCCGAACCGTCCAAACCGGCCCGTCGTCCCCGACTGAGCTCCGATCAACAACGTTTGGTCTACCTGCTTCAAACTTGCCCAGCCAATTCTATTCAACCCTAAGCATGGATCCTCAGACATCATCCGAAAACCCACACGGTTCTCCCCTTACCACTCCATTGCCCAACGATGGTTTGGCCCAACCCACCGTAGAGACCGCCGTTCAATTGGGTCTTTTGCCGGAAGAATTTGAACACATTCGGGATATTCTGGGACGTGTTCCCAATTTTACCGAACTCAGCATTTACTCCGTCATGTGGAGCGAACATTGTTCCTACAAAAATTCCATCAAATGGTTAAAAACCCTGCCCAAGGATGGTGAAGGCATGTTGGCCAAGGCGGGGGAAGAAAATGCGGGGCTGGTGGATATCGGCGATGGCTTGGCCTGCGCTTTCAAAATCGAATCGCACAATCACCCTTCGGCGATCGAGCCCTACCAAGGTGCTGCCACCGGCGTGGGTGGTATCAACCGGGATATTTTCACCATGGGAGCCCGACCCATTGCCCAACTGAACAGCCTGCGCTTTGGGAACCCAAACCACCCCAAAACCCGCTGGCTCATGCGCGGTGTTGTGAAAGGAATCGGCGATTATGGCAATGCCTTCGGAATTCCAACCGTGGGCGGTGAGGTCTTTTTTGACGATAGTTTTCAAATCAATCCCCTGGTCAATGCCATGAGCGCAGGCATTGTCAAACACGGCCAGACCGTAAAAGCCTTGGCCGAGGGGCCCGGCAACCCCGTCTTTATTGTTGGCTCACGCACCGGCAAAGACGGGATTCACGGGGCGGCCTTTGCATCCAAAGATTTGGGCGAAAACGCGGCCGAAGACCTTCCATCGGTGCAGGTCGGGGATCCTTTTCAAGAAAAATTGCTACTGGAGGCGACGTTGGAGCTGATCCAAACCGGTCATGTCGTGGGCATGCAGGATATGGGCGCTGCAGGCATTGCTTGTTCGACCTCCGAAATGTCCGCCAAGGGATCCTGCGGTATGCGAATTGATTTGGACAAAGTCCCGACCCGCCAGGCCCGCATGCAGCCTTGGGAATTATTGTTATCGGAATCGCAGGAACGCATGTTGGTGGTCGGTCACAAGGGGTACGAAAAGCAAATTACCGAGGTTTTTGCGCGCTGGGATTTACCCTGCGAACAAATCGGCGAAGTCACCGAAGGGCCGCTGCTTTCTTATTACGACCAAGGACGCTTGGTGGCGGCCGTTCCGGCCGAAAGCCTGGTTCTAGGCGGTGGGGCGCCGGTTTACGAAAGAGCCTACCAGGAACCGGCCTACCAAGCCACCATCAAGGCCTTTGATCCTGCCTCCGTCCCCGTCCCCGGTCCGAATCGCGATGCGATGTTACCGATCATGGAACACCTGGCCTCCCATCCCAACCTCTGCTCCAAAGGCTGGGTCGCCCAACAATACGACGATACCATCGGCACGGCGTACATGGGTACCCGTCAACCTTCGGATGCGGCCCTGGTTTTGGTTCGCGATACCCAAAAGTCCCTGGCCCTCACGGTGGATTGCAATTCCCGTTATGTTTACGCCGATCCCCATCGAGGAACCGCAATCGCGGTAGCCGAAGCCGCTCGTAACATTGTTTGTTCGGGGGCAAAGCCCATGGCGGTGACCAATTGCCTCAATTTTGGAAACCCTTACAACCCCGAAGTTTACTGGCAATTTGTGGGCGCTATTCAAGGAATGAGCGAAGCTTGTATCGCGCTGGGGACCCCGGTAACGGGGGGGAATGTTAGCTTTTACAACCAATCATCGTACGAGGGTCCGGTTATGCCCTCCCCGGTCATCGGCATGCTGGGCGTTCTTGAGGACCCCACGCATCAACAAACCCTGGACTTCAAACAAGAAGGGGACCTCCTCTACCTACTGGGACCTGTCACGGATGACCTCGGGTCTTCCCAATACCTCTACACCTACCGCGGACTCTCGCACAGCCCCTGTCCCCGATTGGATTTGCAAGAAGAAATCTTATTGCACCAAACGCTTCAGGATTTAACCCGTCTTCAATTGGTTTTATCCATGCACGATGTATCGGACGGTGGGTTGTTTTTGAGCCTCCTGGAAGGGGCCTTGCATCGCGGTTTGGGCTTTGATGTTCATTCCGATTCCGGTATCCGGCGAGACGCTTTTTGGTTCGGAGAAGGCCAAAGCCGGGCTGTGATTAGCGTGGATCCCAGCGAACAGTATGCCTTGGAGCAATGCTTGAGCAACAGCGGTTTGGCCTACCGATCCCTGGGCCGTGTAACCTCGGGTTCCGTGCATCTGGATGGCGTTGAATTCCCTGGTATTCAGCATTGGGCGGACCTGTACCAAAACTCCTTGGGGCGCCTCATGAAAAACACTTAGGGAAAGATTCAACGAAGCAAAGGATTCAACGAGGCAAAGGGCGCACCCCGCGGGGCTAGGAAGTAACGGAGCGAATTTTGAGGCTGAGGTCCAGGGCCTCCACGCTATGGGTCAAAGCCCCAATGGACAAAAAGTGAACGCCTGTTTCGGCGTAGGCCACCAAATTGTTCGAACGAATATTACCACTGGCTTCGGTGATTTGTTCCGGACCAAGCCAGGCCACGGCTTCGCGCAGGGTTTCCACTCCAAAATTATCCAACAAAATTCGATCCACCCGGCCGGCAGAACACAACACTTGAAGTTCCTCCATCGATCGAACTTCAAAAACGACCGGCAAATCCAGACCATGGCGCTCCAGGTAGGAGCGAACAGCCGCCAGGGCAGGCGCCACACCACCGCAGGCATCGACATGGTTGTCTTTGACCAGAATCGCATCGTACAAACCAAAGCGATGGTTGACACCCCCGCCCCAACGCACCGCTTCCTTTTCGATCAACCTGTTCAAAGGCGTGGTTTTGCGGGTATCCAGCAAACGGCAAGAGGTATGTGCGATGGCCTTGGACCAAAGCCGGGTCCGGGTGGCGATGCCACTCATTCGTTGCATGATATTCAGCAAGAGGCGCTCGGCCTGGAGAATGGAAGCGATGCGGCCCCTGACCTCCATCGCCGCGGTCCCGGCCTGAACCTCTTGGCCATCCGCACAATGTACCTGGATTTCTAATTCTGGATCGACGGCGTGCAAGACCAGGCGAGCGTATTCCAAACCAGCCAAGACACCGTCGGCCTTGACCCAAAGAACCGCTTGCCCCCGCTGTTCAGGAGGTATGCAGGCCAAGGTGGTATGATCCCCGCTACCCAAATCCTCTTCCAAGGCCAAGCGGATGTACTCTTGAGGACTCAGCGAAGGACGATGCGAAAAATTTTCCATTGATTGTTTTGAAGTTCCCAAAATAGACGGACTTTGAAAACCTGACCATTCTGGTCACGGTATTCGCCCAGCAGGTAGGCCGCCCCAGCGCCTTGCTCGCAACGGGCATGCAGTGTACGATAAGACCTAAGCGGGTGTTTGTTCATGAAATTTCGAAGTACCGCGTAGGCGGCCTTGTTGGGGTAGGTGCTTTGGCGTTCGCCCCACTCCACTTGAACGGAAGGTCCTGCCATCGCCAAGAGACTATCGGCGTAAGCCCCCTTCCAATAACGGGCGACCCGCTGAAAATCACCGGAGGGTAGGCACCCTGCCCCTTGCTGTGCCATGGTCGGCCCCCCCAACCCCCAAAAGGCCAATCCGATCAACCCGATCCATCGGCCTTGGCGTAGGTTCATGATGGACCCCAGACCATCAAGCTTCTGACGAAAGTCTCGCAAAATGATGGAAAAAGGCGGGGATGGTTTCAATGCCTTTCAGATAATTGAAAACGCCGTAGTGTTCATTGGGCGAGTGCAATGCATCCGAATCCAGGCCAAAACCCATCAAAACGGATTTGAGGCCCAGTTCTTTTTCGAAAAGTGCGACAATAGGGATGCTTCCGCCGCCCCTGGTGGGAATGGGCATGACCCCAAAGGTGTCCAGCATGGCCTGGGAAGCCGCGCGATAGGCAATGCTATCGGTGGGGGTGACCACCGGCTCGCCACCATGATGCGGACGGACCTCCACCTGGACCCCGGCAGGCGCCAGGCTCTTGAAATACGAGGCAAACAATTCGGTGGCACTCTGTGAATTTTGGTTGGGAACCAAACGCATCGAAATCTTGGCAAAAGCCTTGGAAGGCAAAACGGTTTTGGAACCTTCACCGGTATAGCCTCCCCAGATACCGTTCACATCCAGGGTAGGCCGAATGCCGGTGCGCTCCAAGGTCGTATAACCTTCTTCGCCATGGAGGGCATCGATGCCCAAATCTTGCATGTAGGCTTTTTCATCCAAAGGAGCCCGGTTCAGCTCTCGCCTTTGGTCTTCGCTTAGGTTCTGTACATCGTCATAAAACCCTGGAATGGTAATCCGGCCCCTTTCGTCGTGGAGTCGGGCAATCATGGAGCAAAGCGCATTGACCGGGTTGGTCACGGCTCCCCCATAAACCCCGGAATGCAAATCCCGGTTGGGACCGGTCACCTCCACTTCGACATACGATAGCCCGCGCAATCCCGAATCAATACTCGGTACATCGTTGGCAATCATGCTGGTATCGGAGATCAGCACCACATCCGCGCTCAGTTTAGAACGGTTGTTACGGACAAAAGTCCCCAGGTTGGCCGAACCCACTTCTTCTTCGCCCTCAATCATAAACTTGACATTACAGGCCAAGGCTTGGTGGGTCATCATGTATTCAAAGGCCTTGACATGCATGTAGACCTGCCCCTTGTCATCGCAGGCACCTCTTGCATAAATTTTTCCGTCCCGGATTTCGGGCTCAAAAGGCGGACTGTGCCAAAGCTCGTACGGATCGGCCGGCTGCACATCGTAGTGACCGTAAACCAAAACCGTAGGCAAGGAAGGGTCGATTATTTTTTGGCCGTAGACGATGGGGTAACCATCGGTAGGGCAAATTTCGACCTCGTCCATACCGGCATCGCGCAGGCGCTCGGCCAGGTATTGGGCGGCTTCAAAGACATCGTCGTGGAAGTCCGGATTCGCCGAAACCGACGGAATTCGTAACAAATCAAACAATTCGTCCAACAGCCGTTGCTGATGGGTTTCAATAAAGGCCTTCACTGGGGTCATAATCGTTAATTTGAATTCAAAACTAAGTCCAAAATCCCTTCTCAAACCCCGTAGGTCGAATCCGCCGCCCGCAACAACGCCTCCAGAGCCGGGTAGAGTTCAGCGGGGGCTGCCAGCACTTCGCGACCGTCCAAGGGATGGTACATAGGCCGCACACTGCCCACCTGCCCCCCCGCTTCTTGGACCAGGAGCAGTCCGGCGGCCACATCCCAGGGCTGCAAATTGTATTCGAAATAACCATCAAAACGACCCGCAGCCACATACGCCAAGTCGATGGCTGCTGATCCCATTCGACGGAGGCCCCGACACTGACGCATCAAGGTTTGGAGGACCTCCATGTAGGCCTGGATGCGATCAAAGCGTTGAAAAGGGAAACCGGTCGCCAACAAGGCATCTTCCAAACCCGCTGGCCTGGATACGTTCAGGCGTTGACCGTTGCAAAAAGCCCCGGAGCCCCGGATGGCGGCGAACATTTCATCCTGAAAAGGAGCGTACACCACGCCCAGATCCACTTGCTGATCGTCCACCAAGGCAATGCTGACCGAAACGATGGGCAAACGATGAACAAAATTGGTGGTACCATCGAGGGGATCCACCACCCAACGCAGCCCGCGATCGGTTCCTGGCACCAAGCCTTCCTCGGTTTGAAAATGGGCCTCGGGGAGCAGGTCCCTGAGCCCCTCCACCAAAAGCGCTTCACAAGCCAAGTCCACCTCGGTCACCAGGTTTCGGCGATCCTTGAAGTGAATTTCGCCGGTCTGAAGATCCCCGCTGCGTCGAAGCATAAGATCTCCGCATTGCCTAGCCAGAACCTCGACCCCTGCTTGGATTTGAGCCTCCCGGCCTTTGAGATATTCCATGAATGGTGAATGATTTAAAATCGGTTTTTCATAAGGGAACGTACCCCGTAAAGCAGCCCAAAAAGCACCGAAAAAACACAAGATAAACGGCCCAAAACATCCCCGTATTGTGCATAAAGGGTGGGCTCGTTTCGCAATTGCAAGCGGCCCTGAACCACGCCCCGACGTCCCCAGCCCAGGGTGTCCACCAATTCGCCTCGATGATCGATCAGGGCCGATATCCCGGTGTTGGCGGAGCGTATCATGGACCTTCGTTGTTCGATGCAACGCAAACGGGCATAGGCCAAATGCTGGCGATGACCGTCGGTTTCCCCCCACCATCCATCGTTGGTCATCACGGCCAATAGGTTGGCTCCGTTGTTCACAAAGCCCCCGCAATACGCCCCAAAAATGGACTCGTAACAAATCATGGGGGCCACCTTCAGCGGAATCCCCGGCGAGACCCAGCCCATCATCAGGGGGGACCGCTCCGACTGGGTGCCAAGTTGCCCGGTCATGCCCCCCAAATCCACTGAAATCCAACGCGCTATGGCGTTAAATACCGTTGGGTAAGGCAGTTTCTCCACGCCTATAACCAATTTGGATTTGTGATAAAGAGCGGGCGTTGGGGCGATTTTTGGGGGCTTGCTTGAATCCACGGAACCCAAACCCAGCGCCGAATTGTAGAAGGTATAGGTGGGAGACCCGCTTCTTTGGCCATGCAATTGGACCACGCTGGCCCCTGTCATCAAGGCCAAACCGGGGCGATTCTTAACATAATTCTGCAAAGTATCCATCCAAGGATTTTTGGGAGCCCCATCGCCCAATACCCAATAATCCGGCAAGGCGGTTTCGGGCCATACGACCAGACCGTTTCCCACAAGCGAATCGGTGCATTTTAGGAAGATACGCATTTGTTCGGCGTAGGTTGACGGGTCAAATTTGACCCGGTAAGGGTCCAAATTAGGTTGAACCGCCAAGACATGAACGGATGGCCCCTGGGTGTTTTTTCGGATTTGGTAGAGGCCCACAGAAACGGCTGCAGGTATCAACAACCACAGCGCCGCCCATAACTTGGCTTGGCGCCGCTGCATCCACGTTTGATAAAGCCAAAAATTAACCGACAAAATCCATAACGAACCTCCGGCGACCCCGGTCCACTCGTAATACTGAATCCACCAAGGATGATTGGCCGGGGCATGACCGAGGAGCATCCACGGGAAATCCAGGTCAATGCGTTGATGGATGTATTCCATCGCCAGCCAAGGACTCACCCAGGCCAACCATCGCAACCAGACTTTCTTATCGGTGGCCAATGAACCCGCTTTTTGGAGCCAAGCATAAAATATAACGGCCAAGGTGAGGTAGACCGCATTGGCCACCACACCAGCGACGGCCCCAATCAATGCGGCCCGATAAACCCACCAGGTACTCAGCCCAAAAGCCCAACAGGCCGCAGCAAAAATCACCGGCAAGGGCCTGCGGGTATGATCCACCACCCACAACAAGGGAATCAAGGCCACCCAACTCAGGGGAAGTAAATTGTAGGGAGGAAAGGACAGCCACCAAGCGAGGCCGGCCAAGCCTCCCAAAACCCAAGGAAAGAGACCAGGGGAGATCCATCGGGCTATCATCGGATTCATACTGCAAAAAACGGAGGAAGTCGATTCCAAACCAAAGAACATCGGCTTGGTTTAATTCTTTGTAATTTGCAAGAATCTTATGGAAAATTTTCAAAAAAGCCGATTTGGGGCCGCCCTGAACCCCTCCACGATGAAGACATTCCTCAAGGGGTTCCTTGTTTTGGTCATTTCCGCCATCGCGTCCGCTTACCCGATTGGCACCGCTGCTTCGGCTGTTTTGTCGGAATCCGGCCCATCGGTCTTTCGACTACCGCACCAAGGAGGCGTTTTGGAAATACCCATCCTGCCCACCCGCATCGGAGAGATGCGCCAACAATGGAAAGGTTGGGCGGCTTGGAATGGCCGCATTTACCTGCTCATGGGCTGCAAGCGCTTGCCAACAGCCACGGAATGGGAAGCTCTTAACCAAGAAGGGCTGCTTTTCGAGGGGTATCTGCCTCCGCTGGGTTTTTTTGTGTCGGCACCTTCAAATTTTAGTCAATCATTGTTAAAACAAATCCTATTTCCAAATTCCCCCATCCTTGCCATCGCCCACGTTGATCCTCTCCTGAAGCTGAGTCGGTTTCTAATGGAGAACGGGCTTCCACGTTTGACGGTTGAATCCGACGGACGCGCCCTCCTCCATGTCACACTGCAAGCGAGTGCATCGGTTGAACAATGGGCCAGGGAAATCAGCCTTGTTCCAGGCATTGAAATCGCCAAATCCCCTCAAGGACAGAACGGTATCGCCCTGCGATTGACTCCCCAACTTTTGCCAACCCTCCTGCAACACCCAGCGGTTCAATTCATTGAACCTGGGAGCGAGCCCGGAGAACCCGAGGATCGAGAAGCCCGCAGTCTGCACCGCGGGCACGCCATTGATAACCTAGTGATGGGCGGTCGTCGCTTTGATGGGGATAGCGTCGTTGTAGCCATCGCAGACGATGGCGCTATCGGGCCGCATATTGATTTTACGGGGCGTGTCACTCAATACACCACCAATACCGCAGCAGCCAACACCCACGGGGATATGGTCGCCGGTATTTCGGTTGGCAACGGCAACCTCAATCCAACCCGCATCGGCGCGGCCACCAAGGCCTATTTGCACATGTACGGAATTTCTGGTTACCCCCATGTGAGCAATGCCGTGTCCAACTTGAGCACCCTGGGAACCACCTTAACCTCCACCTCCTATTCCGAAGTCAACGGCGGTCTCTACAACAGCAGCGCGGTCAGTATTGATGCCCAAATGAACAGCAATCCCCTGCTGATGCATGTTTTTTCTGCTGGCAATGCCGGAACCTCGGACCATGGTTACGGTGCCGGTTCCGGATGGGGCAATATTACCGGTGGTTACAAAGCCGGCAAGAATGTGATCGCCGTCGGCAACCTTCGGAACACCGATTCGCTCGAAAATTCATCGAGCCGAGGCCCGGCCAGCGATGGAAGAATCAAGCCCGATATCAGCGCCAATGGTTACAACCAAATGTCCACCGGCCCGAACAATACGTACCAGGTGGGGGGAGGAACTTCCGCCGCATCGCCCAGTGTTATGGGAACCCTGGCTCAAATTAGCCATGCCTACCGCAGCTTAAATCAAATCCGCCCTCCTGCCGCGCTCCTCAAAGCCGCCATCCTCAATACAGCCGAGGATCTTGGCAATCCCGGGCCGGATTTTCGCTTTGGTTGGGGCCGAATCAACGCCCTAAGGGCGGTGGATTTGTTACAGGACAATCGATACCAAACCGGCACCCTCAACCAGGGAGATAGCCAGAGCTTGGTCTTGGATATTCCACCCCTTACCCGGCAATTGAGGGTGATGCTCTATTGGGCGGACCGGGCAGGCGTCGCGAACGCTACCAAGGCCCTCGTCAATAACTTGGATCTCCGCGTTTTGACACCTGTTGGGACCACGGCTCTGCCGTTGGTGCTCAACCCAACGCCCACCGTTGCAGCCCTGAATGCACCGGCCGCTCCGGGTATCGATACCCTTAACAACGTAGAGCAGGTTCGCGTCTTGAATCCTGCACCGGGGAATTATACGGTCCGCGTTCATGGGACCGGAATTGCCCAAGGACCTCAAACCTATTGGTTGGTCTATGAATTGCATACCGATCAAATTAAAGTGACCTATCCCATGGGCGGGGAGAGCTTTGTTAGCGGAGAGACGGAATTGATCCGTTGGGATGCAACCGGCAATACCGGAACTTTTACCGTCCAATGGAGCAATAACAATGGACAAACCTGGTCGAACATCGCCACCAATTTGGGGCCGAATGTTCGCCATACCTCGTGGGTTGTCCCTTCGACCACCGGTGGTCAATACAAAATCCGTGTTCTATCGGGCAGTCTAACGGGCGAATCCACCCAGACCTTTAGCGTCAGTCCTGCTGTGACGGGACTGGCCTTTGGCTATATCTGCCCCACCGAGCTGGGCTTGGTTTGGACACCAGTAAGCGGAGCGGGTCGTTACATCGTCCACCGGCTGGGGGCTCAAACCATGGATTCCATTGGAACCACCACCGCAAGCAATTTTACGGTTACCGGCACCAACTTAACTTCCGAAGATTGGTATGCCATCACCGCCATTGGCAACGCCAGCGCGTGGAGGGGTCGCCGCAGTCTGGCCGTCGCCAAACCTCTGAATACCACGACCGGTTGCCAAACAGCCCCGGTTGCCAATTTTGGGGGGTCCTCCCAACAAGCCTGCCTGAACCAAACGCTCACCCTGCTGGACCAAAGCCAAAACGGTCCAACCACCTGGCAGTGGACCATTGTTCCGGCTTCCTTTGTTTTTGTGAACAATACCAACGCTAACTCACCCAGTCCCCAAGTTCAATTCACCGCCAACGGCAACTACACCGTGACTTTGGTGGCAGGAAACAGCTACGGTTCCGATACCTTGAGCAGGCCCCAGTATATCAGTGTGGGGCAGGGTCAGTCGCTGCCGATTTCGGTTAATTTTTCGGGTCTAGGTCTGCCGTCCGGTTGGGCTCTCCAAAATCCTGATTCGTCAACAACCTGGGTTTACCGCAGCGGAACCGGCCCTGGAGGAAGCACCACCACCATGGCTTGGATTAATTTTTTTGCCTACAACGCCAGGGGCCAAGAAGACCGTATGGTGAGTCCCATCTTGGATTTGACCAATGCCAATCCACAAAACACCTGGTTGACCTTTGATGTGGCCTATGCTCCCTACAACACAACCTATGTGGATGGATTGCGGATCGATGTATCATCCGACTGCGGAACCACCTATACCAATGGCGTTTACAACAAAAGCGGCAACAGCCTCGGAACCGTTCCGGCCAGCACGACGGCCTTTACGCCCACAACAGCCGCCCAATGGCGCAAAGACAGTGTCAATCTAGGAGCCTATGCTGGTCAACGAATCCGCCTGCGATGGACGGCAATTAATGATTACGGTAACAATTTGTATTTGACGAATCTGCAAGTGAGCAGCAGCGGGCAACCAACCGGTTTACCGGTCAGCGGTCGATTGGTCTATGCCAACATTACCCAAACATCCTTAAGCAATTCCTTGGTGATCCTCAAACAAAACAACCAAGTCCTGGCCACCGATACCACCGACGCTTTGGGTCAATTCAATTTAGGGTTCCGAGCCCCTGGATCCTATACCCTGGAGTACCTCACCTTCAAACCTTGGGGGGGCGTGAATGCGACCGATGCCTTGGGGATTAACCGGCATTTTGGGAACTTAGCTCCTTTGGCGGGGCTGCCCTTGGTCGCCGCCGACGCCAATGCATCCAATGCGGTGAATTCGACCGATGCCCTGATGGTATCCAGGCGTTTCTCGAATCAAATCAATGCCTTCCCCTTGGGCGATTGGGTTTGGGGGACCATGAATCTCAACATCGTGAACGGCGGGTCCTATACCAACCTTCTCTTGCAGGGCCTCTGCGGCGGAGATGTCAATGGATCCTACGTGCCTACCGGCCCCTAAATAACCGCCCCCGGTCTTTTAGGCATCCTCTTCGTTTTCACGGGATTCCATCGCGTCCGGTCGGGCCTTGGCTCCTTCGATGACCAGCACCATTTCGCCCTTGGGCGGTCGTTGGGCACAGGCCGCTTCCAATTCTCCCAAGGGCAATCGCAGGGTTTCCTGATGCAGTTTGGTGAGCTCCCTCGCCAAGCAAGCGCGACGCTCGGGGCCCAGAGCGGTTTTGAGCTCCCCAAGGGTCCGAAGAATCCGATGAGGAGATTCGTACAAAATAACAGTCCGGCTTTCGGAACGCAGGCTTTCAATTCGAGTTTTACGACCCTTTTTGAGGGGCAAAAATCCCTCGAAAACAAAACGATCGCAAGGAAAACCCGACAAAAGCAAGGCCGGGATGAGCGCCGTTGGGCCTGGCAGAACATCGACCTCCAATCCTTGTTCTAACAAAGCCCGCACCAAGAGAAATCCGGGGTCCGAAACGCCGGGCGTCCCTGCATCCGAAACCAATACCACGGTACGGCCGTTGCGAATTTGTTCCACAACCCTCGTTAACACGGCATGCTCATTATGCGCGTGGTAAGGCTGCAAGGGGGCGGTAATTCCCAAGAGTTTGAACAACAACCCCGTCCGTCGAGTGTCCTCGCAGAGGACTGCATCCGCACTGCGCAGAGCTTCCAAGCTACGAACGGTTATATCCCCCAAGTTACCCAAGGGGGTGGCCACCAGCAACAAACGTCCGCTTGATGCGGCAGACCCGGAGGTCATTGTTCTTCGTGAATCCGAAAGTCAAAGGATTCCATGACCATATTGGCCAGGAGTTCGCGACAGGCCTTGGTGGTGATGGCTTCGGCCTCGGCACGATCAGCCGCCTCGAGGCGAAGGCGCAAATGCTTGCCAACCCGTACATCCTGCACATGGTTCAGGTTCAGGGCCGCCAATCCGGTCAGTACGGCTTTTCCCTGGGGATCCAGCAAAGCATCGTGCGGCATGATGTCAATTTCTGCAATAAATCGGGTCATAGGTATCGTGCGATAAAAAAGGAATATGGAAAATAAAAAAGCATAACAAAAAACAA
>RFPG01000111.1 GCA_009926245.1 Sphingobacteriia bacterium
GGTGGCGGTCGAAAAGGTGGCCCTGAGGGATTTGACCGAAACGGTTTTGGCCAGCGGAAAAATTCAACCGGTGACCGAAGTCAAGATTTCTTCGGAGGTTTCCGGAGAAATTGTCGCTTTGACCATCAAGGAGGGGGATGCCGTGCGAAAAGGACAACTCTTGGCCCGCATTAACCCCGAAATGATGGCCGCTGCCTTGGACCGGAACGAAGCCGCGGTGAACAACGCCAAGTCCGGCCTTGCAAGTGCCCGCGTTCGTCTTCGCCAACTCGAAAATCTTTTGCGAATCAACCTGGAGCCTGCTTACCGACGGACGGCCCGCCTATTTGAAGACAAAGTAGCCACCCAAGCCGAGTTGGAGGTAGCGCGCTCCCAGTACGAGTCGGCCCTTCAGGATATTGAGTCGGCCAAAGAAGCCGTGGAGGGCGCTGTGTTTATGGTGCAATCGGCCCGAGCGAGCCAAAAAGAAATGAAGGAACAATTGGCGCGCACCAATATCCTGTCACCGATGGATGGTATCGTGACCAAACTCTCGGTGGAATTGGGAGAAAGGGTGGTGGGTACCATCCAAATGGCAGGTACCGAAATGATTCGTATAGCGGATTTGACCCGCATGGAGGTGCGAGTGGATGTGAGCGAAAGCGATGTGGTTCGGGTCAAGAACGGGGATTCAGTGCAGGTGGAGGTGGATGCTTATCCTGGACAAAAATTTTCAGGCGTGGTTCGTGAAATTGCGAACAGTTCCAATTCTTCGGCCTTGCCAGGCACCGGTGGTGCGGATCAGGTCACTAATTTTTTGGTCAAAATCTCCTTGTTAGGGGACAATCGAGCAACGGGCGATGGCAGCGGAGTCGATAAGGCAGCCAACGCGGTCTCGATGGTGCAGCGTTTTTTGTTTAGACCCGGGATGAGCGCCTCGGCTGAAATCACAACCCGTCGGGTCCAAGGCGCGGTCTCCGTTCCCATCAATGCTGTGGCGGTTCGGGATGCCGAGGGCCAGGCAACGGATCCGGAATCCGAGGAATCATCCACCACCAAAAACCCCGATCAACAAAACACAAACAACGAACAGATCGACGAAGTTGTCTTTGTTCGAAGCGGTAGCAAAGCATTGTTACGAAAAGTGACGACCGGCATCCAAGACGACAAGCATATTCAAATTCTCAGTGGATTGCGATCGGGTGAGGAAGTTGTTACGGCGCCCTATTCAGCGGTCTCCAGGGATTTGCGTAACAATCGTGTTATTAAGGTGGTGGATCGTGATCAGCTTTTTAGCGGGGAAGAATAGGTCGGTCGATGGTAAACAAAGCAGGTTTGAAGGTCGCCGTAATCGGCGGCGGAAGTTGGGCCACGGCCTTGGTCAAGGTGCTGAGCGATAACCAGGTACCCCTCACCTGGTGGATGCGTGACCGAGAGGTCATGGCCTATATTCAGCAGCATCACCGGAATCCCAGGTATCTAAGCGATGCTTCTTTGCAAATTCGTCGGGGAACCATGCAGCCCGATTTGCGCAAAGCGGTGGCCACGGCCGATGTGGTGATCTTGGCGGTACCTGCTGCCTTTTTGAGAGATGCCATGCAGGGTTTGGCCGAAAACGATTTGGCGGGTAAATGGGTATTGTCGGCCGTCAAGGGCATGGTCCCCGGTGAAAATCTTTTGATAGGCCAATTTCTTCAAAAATATTTCAGGGTCAGTCCCCAAAAATTTATGGTGATAACCGGTCCCTGTCACGCAGAGGAAGTCGCTTCGGAAAAGCTATCGTTTTTGACACTGGCCGCCGAGGATGCGGCGATGGCCACTCCCTTGCTGCCGCTTTTCCAAAACCGTTACCTTCAAATCAAAGCTTCCGATGATCCCTCCGGCAGCGAGTACGCATCGGTGATGAAAAATATCTATGCGATTGCGGGGGGGATTGCCCATGGCTTGGGTTACGGGGATAATTTCATGGCCGTTTTGGTGTCCAATGCGATCATTGAACTCAAGTCCTTTTTGAGGACGGTGTACCCCAAGCGTAGGGACATCAAAGGCTCGGCCTATTTGGGGGATTTATTGGTCACTGCGTATTCTCGCTTTTCGCGCAATCGCTATTTTGGCACCATGTTGGGCAAAGGTTATTCGGTTCGTTCGGCTCAACTCGAAATGAACATGGTCGCCGAGGGATATTATTCTGCCAAAGCCGTGCACGAGCTCAATAAATTGCACAAGTGTCCCTTACCCATCGCCACCATGGTTTACCGAGTGCTCTACGAAGGCGTTCCAGCCCGTACCGCCATGCTTCAACTTCAAGCCCAATTGCAATGATGTCAAGGATGCGGTTTTGGGGCCTTTGGGTTCTCGTGGCGATCTGGGGGGCCGTGTTGTCACCAGCCCAGGCTCAGTGGCTACCAGCGTTTGGGCGTAGCCGCGTTGGGACGGCCGGTTTTCAGTTTTTGAAGATTCATCCCGATGCGCGTTCGGCCGCTCTGAGTGGTAATGCCATCAATTTGGTGAACGAACCATCGGTTATGTTTTGGAATCCGGCCGGTTTGGTCCACGGCGAAGACCGAACTTGGTCGGTGCAGGCGGGTCATTTATCCTATTGGTCGGGGATACGAATGCAATCGCTGGCCGTGGCCCGGCGTTGGTCCACCGGGGAGGTCTTGGCCTACGGTCTTCGCCACCTCCAAACCGGCCCGATGAAGGTGACCACCGAGTTTCAGCCCACAGGGACGGGTCAAACCTTCAACGCCACCAATACCAGCATGGGATTGGCCTATGCCAAACCCCTGACCGATCGTTTTGCTTTGGGGATGACGCTGAATTGGGTGTATGAACAAATGCCGGATTGGCAGGTGCACAACGCGACGGTGGATTTGGGCTTTCGTTACGATGTGGGATGGAGGGAAACCCGCCTGGCGGTGGGTATCAATCATTTTGGGATGAATGTGACCCCATCGGGACGCTTGGTGCGACCGACCTTGGGTCGAAACGACACGCTTCAGACCTTTGAATCGCTGGCTCCGCCGACGGTCCTTCGGCTCGGTTTGTCGGGTTTGGTTTACCAAGAGCAGGATCATCGGGTGGACGGAGTGGTTCAATTGAATCATCCAACAGATCAGGCCGAGAGTTTGGGATTTGCCTTGGAATACCGCTACCGAGAATGGATGTTTCTCCGATCTGGTTACGAACACCAAAGCGGATCCGGACAGGGTCCCAGTTGGGGCCTGGGTTGGCGCATCCCCCGCTCCTACGGTGTCTTGCAGGTGGATTATGCTTTTGTGGGACGTTCGGGTTTGGGGCCCACCCACCGATTGGGTTTGATGTGGTCCGGAGGCAAAAGGCAGGAGGCTTTATGATCTTTGGGCGCATGAAGGTTTGGCTTGTTTTGCTAGGGGGGACCTTGACCCTATCCCTGAGCTCTTGTGATTTTTTGTTGGGAACGCGGGACAATGAAACCGTGAACGAAATTTTTGAACAGGGGGCTATTGATCCCAACGCGGTTCAAAGTGTGGTGGGTTACGTACCTGTTTTGCCCGTTTGGGGTGACTTCCAATCCCCCACCGATGTCTGGGTGGGTTACGATGAAATGGTTTACGTGACGGACGCGCAGGGCCTCCATATTTTGGACCAAAAAGGAGAACGCTTTCGTACCCTGTCCATCCCCGGTGCCACCAAAGTCACCCAAGATATTCGATTGCATACCTATGTTTTGGGCCGAATCGATACCCTCATGGACAGTGCCGGCACGCCGGTTCGTCGCAATCTCGCCGCCGTTTACGTTTTGAACAACAGCGCTGGATCCAACCCGGTTTGGCTTGACACTTTGATTCATCCGTTTGTGGACCTTAGCCGTAGCAATACCAATTTCCGGGGTCGTTTTGACGAGCAAGTGGAATTTACGGGCATCGCCTGCCTGGGTGATCATAGTTTTTACTTATCCCGTAGGGGACCCTCCAACAACACCCTTTCGGCGGCTGCACCCGACAACGCGGTTTTGGTTTTTCGGCCGGATCGTAGCAACAACGGGTACGTTCCCGGTTTGAATCCTTTGCTATCGGGACTCAAATCAGCGATGAGCCCATCGGGGATCTGCGGGCTTTTGGCACCTCCTCAATTGGTGTTTGGAATGAATCCATCACGGGATTTTATTCTTTTGCAATCCGCGACCCAAGCCGAAACCAAGGTTCTTTGGATTCGTTCCACCGAGAATTCCGAGGTAGGGACGCTCTATTCCGAAAATCAGACCCTCCTACAATTTGACCGTACCAAAGCCATGCGGTTTTTGTACGAACCTTTTCGGTTTACACGTCCTGCCGATGCTTGTGTGGCCCCGGATGAAACCGGCTACCTCTTCGTGGTAGATTCGGAGCGGGATTCCCTGTATCAGTTCACTTCCAAGGGTTACGAGGGTGTCAATCCTCCCCCCAGTTCCGGTCTGACCAAGCAGGTGCCGGCCTCTTTTGGGGGCTTTGGTTCCGGACCCTTCCAGTTTAAGGGACCTTCCGGTGTGGCCTATTTTCGCCGGACCTTGTACGTGGCGGATCGCGGGAACAACCGGGTCATGCGTTACAGACTAAGTTCCGATTTGGAGCGTTAGGTTTTATAATCCTTATCTTATGTTAAAGTCAATCAAGGTCACCTTTCTCCTTGCCTTCACGGTTTGTCTTGGAACAGCCCCATGGGGTGATCTCTCGGCGCAGTCCGATAACCTAGGCTGGAAACGTTTGCGCATTCAGCAGGCCTCCCGTGTGGTTCTGATACAGGGCGCGGAGCACAAATTATGGGTGGATGGCAAGGAGCATTTACCTAAGCCCAAAGAAAGCAACCCCGAAGCGGATGCCATGGTGGACGGGGAATGGCTGCAGGTCAGCGTTTTGACGGCCAAAGAGATTCGTATCCAGCAGCCTCGTTTGTTGGAATTGCAATTGCGGGGTGCCGTGGCGGTTCACAGCCAAGGCCTGCTGCGAGAAGATTTGTTACGAATTGAACTCAGCGGGGTGGGCCAAGTGGTGATGGATTTGGAGGTTGGTGAATTGTTGGCCGATTTGCGGGGTTTGGGAAGGATGGAGTTCAAGGGCAAGGCCGATAACATTCGATTGGAAATCAACGGCCCCGGCTTGATGGAAGCACGGCAATTGAAGGTTCGTCGTGCTCAGATTTTTATTGATGGATTGGGATTGTGCCGCTTGGATGTTTCCGATTCTTTGTTGGCGGATATCTCGGGCGGAGGTAGCATACGTTATCGCAAAGAACCGCCCACCATGTTGAACCGCATCAACGGTTTGGGCTCCATTGCGGCTTGGGATACCGATGAAAACGGAGG
>RFPG01000112.1 GCA_009926245.1 Sphingobacteriia bacterium
AATTTGACAAAAGTATTACATTTGTCCAAATAATAATTGTAGTCAATAAATATGATTATAGTCTAAAAATATAGACCAATGGAAAATAAAAGAAAAACAAAAGAATTCAACCCGAATAATTGCCCTGTTACACATTGTCTGAATAAAATAGGTGGCAAATGGAAGCCAGTCATTATTCATTTGATAAGAGAAGATTGTAATCGTTTTTCTATGTTGCAAAAAGCAATTCCTGATATTAGTAAGCAAATGTTGGTTAACCAACTTCGTGAAATGGAAGAAGATAATATTTTGGAACGAATTATTTATGCAGAAATTCCGCCAAGAGTGGAATACAAAATTTCAAAATACGGTCAAACTTTGTTGCCAATTATTGATAGTATGGCGGTTTGGGGATTGAAAGATTTAATTAAGTCGTCAAAGTAATTTCTGTCGGTTTTGACGGTCGCTCGTAGCATTACTGCCAACTTACTTATTGAGGTGGTTTCTATGGGCTAAGGTATCCAAAAACTGTTGTATTTGTGTAGGTTTATGGGTAGATATATCTATGGGCTCAATCATGAAATGGCTGCTAATTTTGAGCGGCTCTGACTCAATATGTCAATAAAAGCCCCGCCGCTCACAAATCATCGAATGGGCTCCTTATTTGCTGCAATTGACGATTGCTGACATGGGTATAGAGCTCAGTAGTCCGGCTACTGCTATGGCCTAGCAACTCCTGGATATAGCGTATATCGGTTCCGCTTTCGAGTAGGTGGGTAGCGTAGCTATGCCGCAACCAATGCAGGGTTGCCGGTTTGCGGATGCCGGCCTTTTCCAGCGCATGTCGTAAAACCAATTGCAGACTTTTGGGGCTGTACTTTCCTCCTCCTTGACCTTCGAACAAGAAGACCTTGGGGCGGTAATCACGATAGTATTCCCTTAATTGAATTAACAATTTGGGACTAAGGGGGACGACCCGGTCCTTGGCGCCTTTGGCATTTCCAACAAACAAAAGTCCCCGATCCGACTGAATATCCGAGGGCCGGAGGTTAAGAACCTCGCTCCTACGCAATCCGCAGGCGTAGATGAGTGAAAGCATAGCCCGGTGTTTACGATTGATAAGCGACTCCAGAATCCGTTTGACCTCCTGCTTGGACAATACATGAGGCAGGCGAAAGGCTCTTCGGGGTCGATGAATTTGGTCCAGGAGCATTTGGGGATGACCAAATCGTTTTAAATACAGTTTGAGGGCATTGATCATTTGATTCTGATAGGTTGCCGAATACCCTTTTGCTAAAATGTATTCGATGTTAAATTGAATCAAATCTTCGGCATTAATTTGGTGCAGGGGAACGGGGCTGAACCATCGAGCCAATACACGCAGAGAATCCATATACGTTTTAATCGTTTGAGGGCTGTACCGCTGGGATTGCATCCAGGCATCAAGCTGACTAAATTCCATTTGGTGAGCGGCTTCGCTTTGCGCCCTTGCCTCCAATTCTGCGATTTGAGAGTCGGCCTCCCGACAATTCAAAGTGACTTTGTTCTCCAGGGTATCTTTCATGTACTTATAAACTTCGGAGTCGTAAGGAAACTGCCAAACCCGCTGAGAAGCATTCCATTGAACACCGGGCAAGGAACGAACGCTGGGGATTAGCTTAGGCAAATAAGGCAAGGCCAACCATACCCAGATCTTGCGTTGTTGCGTTACGATTCGAACCGATACCGACGGTTGCTGATCAGATTGAACAGGGTTCATGTTGCAATATGGCACATTCCCTTTGCGGTTTTCATGCATTAGTTTTGGGTATGAACACAGAACGATTTGAGAATTGCAAGGCCCGCCCAGAGACCGGGATCCAACGAGGGATTTGGGGGGCTTGGATCTGCAGCACTTGGTTTTGGAGCGCTTGGATGGCGGTCGTCTTCGGCGGGCTTTGGAGCAAGGCGGTCCACGGGCAGGGCCCCCTGATGATCGGACAGACGCTTTGCCAGGTGGATACCGTGGCCAGCGGGCTGAATGTCCCCTGGGAAATCCTGGTGCAGGGCGATTACCTGTGGATGACCGAAAGGCACGGCCTGGTGAGTCGGGTGCACCGCAGCACCAAAGCCAAAACCGTGGTCTTGGATCTCCAAACCATCGTTTACCAGCAATCCGAAAGCGGTCTTCTGGGCATGGTCTTGCACCCCGCTTTTCCGACGGTTCCCCATGTCTTTGTGGCCTATACCTATTCATCCGGTGGCATCAAGGAGCGTATCGTACGCTACGAATTTGACGGGCAGGTCCTGATCAACCCCGTGACCATCCTGGATAATATCACCGGCAACGGAACCCACAACGGATGCCGCATGGTCTTTGGGGCGGATACCACCCTTTATTTGTCCACCGGCGATGCCCAAAACCTCAGCACCCCCCAAAACCTGAGCTCACTCAACGGCAAAATCCTGCGCATCTATCCCGACGGAACCCTACCGGCCAACAACCCCTGGCCGGGCTCTGCGGTGTTTAGCCGAGGGCATCGCAATGTGCAGGGTATGTTACGGATGCCCAACGATTCCATCCTCCTGTCCGAGCACGGTGCCAGCACCGATGACGAAATCCAATGGTTGCGCAAAGGACGGAATTACGGTTGGCCATCGGTCGAAGGCTTTTGCAATACCCCCAGCGAAAACACATTTTGCCAGGCCAACGCCGTTGTTGAGCCATTGGTGGCCTATACCCCGACCATCGCGCCCTCGGATATGGTCTTTTACCAAAACCCCTATTTCCCGGAATTTCATAACAAAGTCTTGTTGACCGTCCTCAAAAACAAGCAATTACGGGCCTTGGGGCTGAATGCGACCGGAGATTCGGTGGTATCGGATATGGCTTACCTCAACAACCGCTACGGCCGACTTCGGGATATCGCCGTAGGGCCTAACCAGGAAATTTACCTGGCCACCAACGGAAACAGCTGGGCCAATACCGATCCCTATACGCATTTGATTGTACGAATACAGCCCCCCACCCAGCCCCCGGCCAGCACATCGGATGAGGATGCCACAGATTACAAGCCCGACCAACGCAGCGCTTGGCTTTTTTATCCTCAACCTCTGCAGGGGGAATGGCTGTATTTCCGGCCCGCCCATAGGAACCAAGGCCTTGCAGGCGATCTTCAACCAAGTCGCTTGAATCTTTACGATGGGTTGGGGCGCCTCCTGGCTACGTTATCGGTGGAGCATAGCGTAGACGAAGCCACCTACCGCGTTTGCTTACCGGACCACCTGCGCAACCCCGGGACACCGTTGGTGGCCAGCCTCCTGAATGCACGGGGTTCCATGCTCGCGCAACATGTGTTATTCCGTTAGTTCCCTAACCAAGGCCCGCTTGGATTATGCCAGGCATCGCGCCGATGACTCGGCTTTGATTGCGGCTTTGGAAAAGGAATTGGAGGAACTGCTCCGGAATGAACCGCCCTTGGGTTGGGTCAATGGTTTTGCCCATCCCCGTCTCTTGGTCTTCACCCAAAAGGAGCCCCTAATGCCCCGACTCTTTCGGTGGGGATTGGTCCCTCCCTGGGTACGGGATCGCGAACAAGCCTCCCAGCTGGCCAAGCAGACGCTCAACGCCCGCTCGGAATCCTTGTGGGAAAAGCCTTCCTTTCGAGAATCGGCCAAGGGCCAGCGTTGCCTGATCATCGTGGATGGTTTCTTTGAATACCACCATCAGGGCAAAACCAAATTTCTGCACCGAATGAGCCGAACGGACGAAGAGCCCCTGTGCCTGGCCGGTCTCTACGCTGTCTGGGGAGCCACTCCCACCGGCATTCCTTACCACGGTTGCAGTATCGTCACCACTCAAGCCAATCCCGCCATGGCCCTGGTCCACAACCAAAGCAAATCCGGGGAATCGCGCATGCCCGTTATCCTGGATTCCAACCAACAAAGGGTTTGGTTGGCTCCCGATGCGGACCCTGCCGATTTACAACCCTGCTTTCGACCTGCCCCCGTGGAGACCCTGCGTTACGAGGCGGTTCAAGCGCCCCACTCCTCCGCGCCCAGCCACGATACGCCCCCAGTCATCCAACCACCGGAACTCTGGATCCTACGGCAGGAAATTACATTATTGTAGTAACTTTGTAATTACATTAGCGCCATGAACATTCCCGTCATCCCCATCGGAAACTCCAAAGGAATTCGCTTGTCCAAGACCATCCTAGAAAAGTACAGCATACAGGATAGTTTGGAAATAATCCTGGAAGAAGATTATATCGTCCTCAAACCTTCAACCCAGCCGAGGGAGGGATGGGATCAGGCGTTCAAAAAAATGAACGAAGAAGGGGATGACCAACTCCTTCTTCCTGATCTGTTCGAGGACGAAAACTTGGAGGAATGGAAATAAAACAATACCAAATTATTTTGGTCAACCTCGACCCCACGATAGGCCACGAAATCAAAAAAACAAGGCCCTGTTTGGTGATTTCACCGGATGAAATCAACAGAAATTTAGCTACGATTGTCATTGCCCCAATCACAAGCAGTTCCAAACCCTACCCGACCCGTATCGAAATCCAACAATCCCCAACCAAAGGATGGATCGTTCTGGACCAGATTCGAACCATTGACAAACGCAGGGTCCTACAGAAGTTTGGTGACCTTAAAGCGCCAATAATCCGAAAAGTCAAAATGGCCCTCAAAGAAACCTATGTCGACTAAGAATCAAGGTTTAGGGGATGACGCCAGGGTATGGGAAACCATGACCATCAGGGTATGGTTATCCTCCTCCTCGTAAACTGATTTCTTGACCACCAATTGCCGTAGGTAGCCGGCCTGCACCTGCCAATCCGGCCCAAAACGATGACCTAAACCAACATAGAACCGGTTCTGGTCCAAACGGTTGAGCCCGGCACCGGGTCCCAGATTCGCAAAAACTTCGTTGGACATGCACCAAAAATTTCGTTGACGATTGAGCCAAGTCCCCCAACCAAAATTGCGTTCCAATTGCAAGCGATAACGAATTCGATATTCAACAGGCAAAGCCACCTTGTCACCGGAGTGTAAACTCGAGATAAATCGCTCTTCCATGCGCAGGCGTTGAGAAACCGTTACAAAGCGATTGGGATATTTCCATAACAACTGTTGCCAAATTCGGTGTTCAACCAGCGGATGTGCCAAAGGCTGTTCACCGTAAACGCCCGTATGTATAAGACCGTATCCCAGAATACCGGATACCTGGGGGCTGAGTTTGTATTCGACCCCCAAACGCAGCAAGGACTGTTGAAATTCACTCAAAAGGTTGGCACGGCGAAAATGATACTCCGTATAGAG
>RFPG01000113.1 GCA_009926245.1 Sphingobacteriia bacterium
CAGTCAAAAGGGAAAAAAAGCGGGGGCTTGGTCTCATTAAAGTGTAAAATTTAAAAAGCAAAACTATAACCCCTGCAGCGAACCCTACGATTTAAGGGATTAAAAAGCCCCTAATTTTAAAGTCATTGGCTTTGGCCCCAGGATGGTTGGGTGCAGGCTGACCATGAAGGTTCCCACCGGAGCTTGTCGAATCGTAGCCTCCAACCCTGCATTTCCTTCCAAGATCTCGCTGTCCAGCAAGCGGCCGGAGACATCCCAAAATTGAAGGAGAGCAGAGGTTGGCACTTGAATGCGCACCGAATTGGGAACACCGGCGACCCTGCTCAAAGCAAAGGCATCAGGCGCCTTTGCAGGGATTTTGGCTGCCAAACGAAGCCTTTCCAAAGGATGGCCTTGAGGATCGGTCCACTCCGATTCGGGCAAGAGTACGATGGGGCCGCTGCCTCCACCCTGAGGCCTCAAATGCAAGGTCAAAAGGACGGCGCCTTCATGACCTTCCCATCCTTGGGTGTCAAACCAAGCCAAACGAAGACGATTCCCAACCCATCGATAGTCCGGAAGTAGACCTGGCAAGGAGGATTCAACCCCGACACCCTGCCAACCATCCGGAATCATAAGATCAAGGCTCAGGGAACCCAAAAGTGCAGATTCCGTTAATACGAGGGGAACCAGGACCTCCTCCTTGCCCAAAGCAACAGGGACCTCTCCTTCCAAAGCGTAGGAAAAAGTCCGCTGTACGGACGGCAAGAAACTCCCGTTCACATCTCCATAACATATTCCACGAATATTTTGTGTCACCGAAGAGGAACTAATGCTCAGAGGAATGGACTCAAATCGCCAATCCCCCGCCCCAAAGGAAGTGATATTGCCGGAATATCGGCGGGTGGCCAAGAGAGCATCCCCGGTATTGATGGAATTGGTTGCATTGACATCGGCCGCACCCAGGCGAAGCCCGGTGAGATTAATTAAATTACTGAAATGACGGCTGATTTGGAGGGCATCCGAGGCGCTCACCCCGCCCCAAGGACGACTGCTCTGCGCAGTTAAGGTATAAGAACCAGTCGCTACATTGTTCAAAACATATTGACCGGAAGCATTGGTCGTAGCTGTTGCCACCTGTACTCCACCGGGCCCCAACAAACGAACCTGGCTGTTAACGATCGGAGTCATCGCCGTATTATCGTAATGTAGAACCCCGCTGACCGAGAACGCAGGGCTTTGTTCAGTCAAAGTCAGGCTGTTGGTATAGATCTCATCACCGCTGGTTCCGCCGTTGTTGTTTGCGGCGTTGGAGCAATAGTAAAAAGTCACATCGCCGGTTCCCGCAGCCGGTGCGGTCCATTGAAAATTCCACGTAATCGTTCCAGACGTGGTGGCGGTGTTTCCGTTCCAGGTTTGGGATAGGTAACCTGATGCCAAATCGGTGCGATTGGTGGTGGAGATCAAGGTGCCTGCATCGCTGCCATTGCCATCTTCGACCTTGAGTTGAAATCCAAATTTGACACGGGTTGCTCGGTTTACCGTCAAACTCACATTGTAGGTCTGGCCCGGAACATAGGCGGTAGGGACCGAGCCGTTCAGCAGGAGACTGCGCGTGGCGGGCCCTGAATTAAGAGCCGTCCCTCCGTGACACGAAGTACAATTGGATTCTCCGGGTGAACCCGTATGGCCCAAAGGAGGGTTGGAACTGGAGGTTAGGGCCGTGTAAACCCCTCCCAAAATCAAGAAGGAAGGCAAAAGCAGAGTTTTGTAGGATATTCGCATCTTTGATGAAGTTAAAAAGAAATAACAACAAGGATAATCATTTGTTTAGTCCCTGTGAACCAAACCATTAAATATTTATCATGCCGATTCCAACCCCTCCCCACTACTTGCCTCGCTTTTTCTTACTCCTTGGGGTCGCCATGGTTCATCTTGGGTTGCCAGCACCCCTCAAGGCCCAAAACGCCCTGAGTCTTTCCCAAAGCGTCCTGGCCTTTGGGAATCGAACCGAAACAAGCAATGATACCTTGGGTTTGACCGTCACCAACACCGATACAGCTAGCATCCTTTGCCGAGCCCGTTGCCTTCCCTATTACGGTCACTTTCCCTTTACCACCAACGACACCCTCTTTGGCTTGGCCCCTGGACAATCCAAGCGGGTCGTCGTATCGTTCAAACCCCGGCACAACACCTGGAATAATACCGACTTATTGCTTTCGCATAACGGCAAAGGAGGAACCCTGCGGGTTGATTTAACAGGCCAGGGCGTCTTCAGCCAGGCTTACTATGCCTCCACCCAAAACCTCGAAGGCGAAAGCCTGCGAGCTGCCCTGGCCCAACGGGTCAGTTCACCGTATACCTCCTTGGGCTATTCGGGAACCAACAATGGGCGACTCCGTATGTTCGGTGTTATTGACAATTGGAAAGTGAATGGCCGGGAACCCGCCCATGCCAATCCTTACAAAAATGAATGTGTTTATTCGGGCCGGACTATATCCTACACGGCGACCGATTTTAATACCGGAACCATCAACAATGCTCCTTACAGCATGAACACCGAACACACTTGGCCCCAGAGCTTTATGGGATCTGCCGAGCCGATGCAAAGTGACCTCCACCACTTGTTTATTACTGACGGTGGGATTAATTCAGCCCGGGGTAACAAGCCCTTTGGCTGGGTACCCAACCCCACCCTGACCTATACCGGAGGTTCCAAAGCCAATTCAATTTGGTTCGAACCCCGGGACGCCCACAAAGGGCCGGTGGCCCGGGCCGTCTTGTACTTTGCATTACGACACGCCGCCAACAGCCAAGTAAACCTGTCCTTCTTGGATACAGCGCAACAACGAATGTTACGGGAATGGGTCAACTTGTACCCCTCGGATTCCATCGCCATTCGTCGTAACAACGATGTCCAAGCAGCTCAATCCAATCGCAATCCCTTGGTCGACTACCCTCAATTCTTGGAGCGCATGACCACCGTGCTACCCCCATCCCAAAGCCCCACCTGGCGATCGGTAACCCTCAGCGATAGCGTACTCAACTGGGGCTTGGTCCCCGTAGGCACGGCCCTGCCCCGATCCTGCTGGGTTTGCAACAGTGGAAACGTGGTTTTGCAAGTTCAATCCATTCAGGTTAGCGGAGGGGGGTTTGGATTTAGCGGAGGAGGGACCACTACTTCGCCATTGAGTGTGAACGCCGGGGAATGTGCCGAACTCAGCCTCTTCAATTCCTCCACACAAGCCGCGGGTACGACGGCCACGGGTACCCTCAGTTTGGCCACCCAGTACAGCGGACAAAGCAGCACGGTTCACCAAATAACCCTCCGCTCCACCACTTTCAATCCACCGGTGGTTGGAGGGCAATTAACAGGGACCCTCCGATACGACAACAGCAGCGCGTCCCCTCTGGTCGGTGCCACCGTCCGGGCCTTGGATAGTTTGGGCCAAAACGCCGGCCAAAGTCTGTGCGGTAGCCAAGGTGATTGGTCCATCCAAGGCCTCGTACCCGGCAACTACACGCTGGAAATTGTGAATCCGCTAAACTGGCAGGGCATCAACGGGACCGATGCCTTGTTGATCAACCGGCATTTCGCCGCCTTGCAGCCTCTCACCGGTCTCAAAGTAGATGCCGGAGATCCCAACCGGTCTGGCTCCATCAATTCCACGGATGCCCTGCAAGTCACTCGACGTTTTGCCAATCTTGTTTCTTCCTTTGGCCGGGGGGATTGGGTTTACTCGGCCCTGACGGCCACAGCCACTATTGGAGTAGGCCAACCCCTCCATATCAAGGCCCTGTGCACGGGGGATGTTAACGCATCCCGCGCCTTTTAGGCCGGTTCAGTCCGAAGTCGGATTCCATAACAACAAACACCTGCAGCCACCGCCGCATTCAGCGACTCGGCGTTCCCATAAGATGGGATCGCCCAGAAATACCGGCACAGCGCTTTGGCCTGGTCGCTAAGACCCTTGGATTCGTTACCAACCAATAGCAGGCCGCCCTCCTTAGGAAAAGCCACGTTGTCCATGGAAACACCGCGGGTATCGGCCCCGACAACCCACGGCCCCGTCGAAGCGCCAAGTTCATGATTGCCTGATAAGGGGGGTCCAAAAATCTGTTCCGAAAAACCGGTGATACGGGATAAATTTTCTTGGTTCAAAGGGGTGTAATGCACCGTTATCCGAAAAACAGAACCCATGGAGGCCTGCATGACCTTGCTGTTGTAGCAATCCACCGTGTCGGGACTGCAGATCAAACCGCAAAACCCAAACCAATCGGCGTTCCGTAGCAGAGTCCCCAGGTTTCCTGGATCTTGAATCCGATCCAATACCAACCACCATGGTGGAAGATTGTTATTTCTTTCCTTTACCGGGGGTTGTCGAAAGAAACCCAAAACAGCCGGGGGACTGTTGAGCCTGGATATTCTTCCCATTTCTGTCGTGGAGGCCCATCCTATGCAATCCAAAAAGGGCTTCAATGATTGAAACAACGCAGGTTGGTCACCTTCCGGTCCTTCCATGTGCTTGGAATCAAGAACCAATTTGGTGGGGATCCAACCGCTAAGGAGGGCTTCTGAGATCATCTTGGGGCCCTCGACCAAGACTTCGGGCTGTAACTTACCCAATGGCCGTTGAGCGAGGGCCGCCATGGCTTTAACTTCGGCTTTGCTCCAATGTCTGTTTTCCACCTTCCAAAGATACTCCGCTGGCTGAACCTGCTCGTTTTGCCGCTGATGCTCTTGCAGAGTTCTTGCACGGTCCAAAAAAGACTGGGTGAGGGCAGCGTATGGCTCCAAGGTTATCGTTTGGAAGGGGTTCCCAGAGCCCAGGCCAGGGCCCTGGAAAAATCCCTTAAGCCACCCCTGAACCGCCGTGCCTTGGGCCTCTTCCCCTGGCGGACCCATGCTTTTCTGGGATTGCGCCAAGGTCAAACCACCCGATTTCGAAATGCCATTCTTACTCGATTTTCCGAAGCACCGGTTTTGAGTACCACAGAAGGCCTGGATTCCAAGGCCGAATTCTTGCGCAAGTCCCTCATGGACCAAGGCCATCTTCGGGCATCGGTTCGGTCGGAGCGAAAGCTAGGTCGACGGGGCGCCGTCGAGGTCTTTACGATGGACCCCGGGCCGGTTTATTTACTGGGTCCGATTGAAACTCGGTGCACTTCCCCAGAATTAATTCCGGTTTTGGAAGGATTGTTGGCCCAAAACCCCGAACGGTTTCCCCGAAGCGGGCAGCCCTAC
>RFPG01000114.1 GCA_009926245.1 Sphingobacteriia bacterium
ACAAAATTGACTTTGCCATGCAGGCTGGACCCCGCGTTCCACCGTAGGCGGCCTCCACTCAACAAACGATCCGGGGTGGACCCGAAATCGGAGGCCGCTAGGCGCGTTGTAAACAACGAGGCGTTGAGACTCAAATCCCAAGGATCGATAACGCCCCCCATTTCCACCACCACCCCCTGTTGACGTCGAGTCCGGTTGCTGTTTTGGAATAAATCGTATTCGATCATGCCCAACGTGGGGCTGTTGAGCAACGATGGATTGGAGAGAATCCATTCTTCGTGGTTGTAAAAAGTGAAAGGGCTCATGCGGTAATCCACATCCCCCACTTGGTAGCGAAGTTTTTGGTTCACCAAACCCCGGATCCACATTTGACGCAAGTCCATCGTCAAACCGGAACCCCAGAATCCTCCGTATTCGGAGCGAACCCGAAGCTGGGCGTGGATTTCAACTTGGCTATGGGGCAGAATATGCAGGCCCATATCGGTCAAGGCATAGCCCGGCATCACCGCTTTGCCCAAGCTGTCGGAATCTTCACGCAATCCCTCGGCGGACATGAGACCGCGGGCATAGGACGAAAAGCGGATTTTTTTGGGGTCTAGAACCTGGGCTTCGGCCCATGGCTGAGCCAGCAGGACGAGCAAGTTCAAGGCCAAGCCGGTTAAGAACCGATTGAATAATATCATTTGTTTTAACATCAGAAAAATACTTTGAGTTCTACCCAGCTTTCGGTCCCGCGAAATTGATCCTGCGCAAAGCTCCGATCTTGGAATCCATACCAACGATGCCGGAAATACAAGGCCGATTGGGGTCCCAGGTGCCAATCGGCCCCCAGTCCCAGGGCATGGCCCCTTTGGTCCCGGGGTTTGAAGGTGACCAGGTCCAAATCGGTGGTGCTTGGCATGGACGGGGATGCCGGCCGAATCATCGCTGAGTTTGATGGTTTCAAAGACATCCCGGTAGATGACCGACTGACGACCGTAGGGTCCAACATTTTGGGGGAAATTCCAACGCCAAAAGCGAGCCCGGGTGAACTGATTGATCGGGTGGTTGAAGGTGATTCGGTTGGACACCGGTGAAATCTCGCGGGCCATGCCGAGGCCGAGGTTCCAACGCAGTGGTCCGGTCTGCCAACGGGTGTTGAGGTTGAGGCCTTGGCGGTTGTTGGTCATCAAACCCAGGGGGACGACCGCGCTGGCGAAGGGACGCAGTACGGCATTGGCACCAGCGGCACCGGCCGAT
The DNA here is from genome assembly GCA_009926245.1 of Sphingobacteriia bacterium. Classification (GTDB taxonomy): domain Bacteria; phylum Bacteroidota; class Bacteroidia; order UBA7662; family UBA7662; genus SYHX01. Next base: position 1,240 of record RFPG01000114.1, read on the forward strand.
GGATTCGTGTTCAAGGCAGGGCCTCTTTCCTGTACCGCCACATTCCAATACAAACCATTGTTATTCACCAGCTCTCGACCGATGCGGTAGGCATGCAATTCCAAAGGAATCCCGGTCAAGGCTGGGCGGGTCAATACTTTGACCGATGCCAATTCCGACCAGGAGCCTTGGTAAACCGGATCCTGATAGCGGCCCAAACCCATTTCCCCGCGGATTTCCAAGTCTTTGCCAGGAGCCGTCCGGCCTTCGAGGGTATGCACCCCGTAGGCGGTCCGTTGGCTCCCCGACGAATCCAAAAACTGACGATGGTTCAGGGAGTTGACGGCGAGCCAGGCCCCGGATGTTGTCAATTTGTGTTGGAAACGACCCCCAAATGTTCCGGAGGCAAGACCTCCCAGCCCGGCGTTCATTTCGGTTTTGCCAGCAAAAACGGAGGCTTTGATCCGACCGCTTTTTGGCAACACATCCCAAATAGCTCCGTGAACGGCCCTTTCTCCAAATCGAACATCCTGCTCAAACTGCCCCGAGCGGTACAAGTCGTCGTAACGAACCACGGGCTGACGGGTCACGGGATCCCAGGGGTTGCGTTCAAAAAGCGACCAACGGAAATACCCCCGAAAAGAGGCCAAGGTCAAATCGGATAAGGAATACCAGTGGATGCCCCCGATCCGGAGTTGATGGGCCGCCCGACGATCGCTCCATTGAAGGGCGAGGTTCATCCCCAGGTTCATCCCCAGGCTATTGGCCAAACGCGCCGAACTCAGCGGGTCGTAAAGGCTGGGCCGAGCCGCATTGGCGACAGGACCGGAATAAGCCGCACCAACCCGACCGTTAAGGAACTGGAAGGCATAGATATCAAAGGACCAAGAGAGGTTGCCACCGGGCTTGCCTTTGATATTCAACCAAAGGTTGGGGAGCTGGGCGTCATCCCCTACAAAGATTTGTCGACCGGGCAGGGTGCTTACTTGGTCTGGAAAGCGGGGGTAGGCGACTTTCTCATCCAGGTAGGTCGCCGCAAATCGATAGAAACCATTGACTTGCAAACGCGATGTGGCGGGCAGGCTCTCCCGGGGCCACAGATCCTGAGCCAACGCAGATCGAGTGGCCCAAGATCCCAAAGCTCCCGTTAGGAGGAGGAAGCATACCAAAGGGCGTACAATCAACATGCGATAGAACATAGAATAAGACTAGGGGCGGGCCATGAAATTCCAGCGCCAGCTCCAACCACGGCGAGGCTTGGCGGGCTTCACATAAAAACAACGATTGGCATGCGCAGATTTGCCGGCCTGGTTGACAGCGACCGCGTACAGCCGGTAGGCACCTTCCTGGGCGGGGGCTTTGAACCGGCATACCGTACCAGGCCCGATACGCATGGGGACACGAATGGCACCCAGACTTTGCTCAAAATCTCCGCCGGCTTTGGTATGGGTTGCTTCGGGCAAAACTTTCCAACGAAGGGTGGCCGTTCCAACGGATTCAGGCAATCGAGCCTCCACCCATTCCCCGGCATGCACGACCCATGGGGAATCCGGATGCATGGTGGAGGGGGTTGCAATGGTTTCGATGACCGGGGCCGGTTGGGCAACGGGCGATTCTTTCCATCCTTCGATCAGGGCATCCACGGCCCGGGTCGGGCGGCCATCGGAATCCAACAAACCGTACCAGGACTCGGTGGTTTCTTGTTTTTGACCCCACAAAAAAGCGTAGGATCCCACGCAGCCTTCCGATTCCTTTGCTTTGATCGCGGCGTAACGCTGACGATAACTCCGGTATTTAGCCTCGGAGGACTGTTCAACCGGGGCACCCCAGGGCATTTTGGAAACTTCCCAATGTCCGTTGGGTCCCCATTCGGTAATCATGTAGGCTTTGTCCCATCCGAAGGGACGAATGCGCGTGAGGGCCTGTTCAAGGTCCCCGTAGGTGTTAACGCCGAGGATATCGATATCCGGGGCTTTGGTTTTGATCCAATGCACTTCCATGGAATCCAAACCGGCCGTGACGGTGGACGTTGGGTGATGCGGATCGTGGGCATGGGCGTAGGCTGCGACTTCTTGAATGGCATCCCAAACTTTGATGTTGGTATAAAACAAATCCACTTCGTTCCCGATTCCCCAACACAACAAAGCGGGGTGCGATTTGAAGCGATCAATCACCGAGGCAAAATGCAAGAATTGTTCGCGCACAGCAACGGGGTCGTCGTAATCAAAGCCGTGACGCTCGTGACCCATCCATAGGCCCAGCATAACGGTGAGACCCATGCGTTGCGCCGAGTCCAGGATTTGTTGCGCCCGCTCTATTCCCCAGGTCCTGAGGGAATTCGCACCGCATTCCACCATGAGGGGCAACTGCACTTGGCCACCTGCACCGCGGACATAATACGGTAAACCGCCCCGTTCCATGCGCCAAACGCCTGATTCCTGAATTAATTGAACATGAACGGGTTGAGCTCTTAATTGGGTTTTGTTAAAACACAAAAGAACCATCAGCATGGACCACAGCCATCCTGAGCGAACCATTCCGGGAAAATGCTTAGAGTTCAAAATTAAAGCCCCTGTGGGTGAGCTCATCGTAACGCATGCGGTCAAAGGTGTAAAGCTGAGCCGGGCGACGGGTGTCTTTGGTTTGCTTGGCGTCGAGCTTGACCAGGAAATTCATGCCCAGGATTTTTTTGCGGAAATTTCTTTTGTCCAGGGGTTGACCCAAAACGGCTTCGTACAACTTCTGCAATTGATTGAGGGTGAAGTTGACTGGGAGCAATTCAAATCCGAGGGGTTGATTGCGCACCCGCACTTTGAGCTTTTCAACGCCTTTGGCCAAGATATCGTTGTGGTCAAAGGCCAGATCTCCCAATTCGGAGAGGGTATGCCATTGCACATTGTCGGCCCAAAAAGCAGCACGGGGTTCGTAGTTCTCCACCCGAATCAAGGCATTGTAAGCGACCGTGATGACCCGACCCAAGGGGTGACGGTCCACCTTGCCAAAGGTCTTGATTTGCTGCATAAAGACTTCGCGGATTCCGGTGAGATTTTCGAGAACGCGCTGAGCGGCACTGTTCAAATCTTCCTGGGGATAAACCAAGTCGCCGGGCAAGGCCCAAAAGCTTTTGTAAGGCGCAACGCCCCTTTTGATTAACAATACTTTGATATCCTGCCCGTCAAATCCAAAGACCACGCAGTCCACCGATAGCCCGAATTGAAAAAAGTCTTCGAGGGGTATCAGGTACTTCGCCTGGTCATCCGGCGAATTGTCGTCGGAATACCGAAGAGCGACAGAGTTGCCGTTGATTAATTCATCCAAATCCCTACGCATACGTTTTATAAAAAATCAAACATCGCTGTTTTTACCAAAGGTTTAGGCCTATTGGTTCGTTTAATTTTTGAGAAAGCGTACCAGGCGATGAGCGCGGGACGTTCGGACCTGAACGGTGTAAAGACCAGGGCTCAGGGCCTCGACATTGAATCGATTGCCTTGACCGGATGGAGTAATAAAGGCCTGTACATCACGTCCTTGGATATCAGACCACCGAAGGTCGGTCGGGTCTTGCAGGATCTCGCCTAGGGGGAGTTCCAGTTGCAACACATCATGAACTGGGTTGGGGTAAACCTTGAGGAGGTTGTTGTCGGATGCCAGTTGACGGATTCCGACCGGAAAGCATGGGGAACAACTTTCCCAACACACCGCGTCCAGGGTATCGTTTCCAAGAACGATGTAACTGCGATTGGTGAAGGTGGACGTGGTCTGGGTACAGGGCAAACCCTGGGTTAGGTTTTCGGAAATATTCCATCCATCGAGGGTGAATTTATATTCGACCGTATCAATGGGGAGGGTGATTTCCAGTTCATAGATGCTGTCTTGGTTGGCATCGGTCATGGGCGCGCAGG
>RFPG01000115.1 GCA_009926245.1 Sphingobacteriia bacterium
AGGCTCTTGGCCCGCAACCAATGCGCAAGACAAGGAATCATGCCGCCAATGGGAGGCGGTATCAATCACCAAATTGGTGTCAAGCGGGGAGGCCCCCTGGGTGGTAAAATTGAAATAAACCAACATCATCTCGTCGCCGGTTCCTTCACCCAGTGTTACATTTTGGGGTGGGTTGTTCGGGTTGTTCGGGTTGGCCGTGGTGTTATCATACGAAGCGATGGCAACGCCTTTGGTACCTGGGGGTAAATAAATAGGCTTTTGAAAACGATAGTACATCTGCCAGTGAAAATCCCATTCGGGGATATTCACGAGATGCACCGTATCGCCACCCGGCTTGATGGCATAAACCTGCATCGATTTCCCGACAAGATGCATATGCGGTAAGACACCAAGAAGGGTGACCCCCACGGGCAATGTGTACTCTGCCCTGAAGGTTTTGGTGGTGTTCGCGGGAATACTCAAAGGCCCGTTCACCAAGGCCGGACCGTGGTTCAAGATAGGCAGCGTCAGCATGTTACGAAGACCCGTGGAGGGACCGTATTTGATACGAACAGAGGTGCTATCGGTTTGACCACTAATTCCCCCGGGATAATGCACCTGAATGCAGAGGTAGCTATTGGGCAAAACTGATTCCCCAAAACCAGGAGGATAGATCAAGGACCCCTGACCCGGCACATAACCCGTGATCATTTTGGAAGTGTTGGACCCGGTTCCGCCAAAGGCCGAATAACCCGGCAAAGGATCTGCTAGATCTCTTTGCATCGGTATTCCCGATGTATCCTGAAAAACCAACACATGATGAACAATTTCACGATTACCAGGAACAACTTCAATGCCCGTAATGTTACGAGATAGGTTGTTGCCCATGGGCAAAACAAAAACCCGGTACAAATCCGATGTGGTATTAACGGTATAATTAGGAATTCGATAAACCGTGTCGGGGTTGGGAATCTGAAATGCGCTGCTGTAAACCGGCGGTGTGGGTGTCTGAGCGGGATTTCCCAACGGGGCAAAATTGTTGACCCAATCCACTATTTCGTTGATTTCGTGGGACTCCAGGGTATTGGCATGGGCGTAGCGCCTGTTGACCTGATCGGCGGGAAAGGGCGGCATGGAACGAGCCTGTACCGAAGCGGCTATTGAGAATCGATTCGCATAAACCTCGTTATACGTCGTCAATGGAAAGGGCCCAATGCCTTGGTTGTTATGACAAGGAGTGCAGTGCGAATACACAATGCAGGCCACCCCATCGGTCCAAGTCGCACTGTGTTGCGTCTGTGCATTACTCAAAAACGGAGCCACTATCAAAACAAAAAAAGAAAATAATAGTTTGATTTTCATTGTATTACAATTATTAAAGTCGGAGTGGTTCGGTCATGAGCAGACATCCATCGGTGTAGGTGATCCGTACCCGACCGTTTTGAAGGACTTGGTTACTGATGCCAATGCGTTGCCCGGCATGCAGGTCTTCGCCCTTCAACGAAAAAAGCAAATTCTCGGTTTCAACCGAAAAAGCCGCCGGAAAAGGCATGAGGGATACCCGTTCACCTTGTCCGTAACACTTACTAAATTCTTTGGGCACGCGAAACGTTCGCGATTCCTCTTCGAGCATCCCCACCGACATTCCTGCCGGGGCGGTTGCAAGGGCATGAAGATGCCCAAAAAAATGGTCGGGTCCCGGTCCGTTTCCCCAAAGGACCTGCGCGGAGCGATGCCCCCGGTCCCACAGCCATTGCAGGGCTTTTTGGAGATCGGTGGCCTCCTGATCGGGGGCATAGACCCATTGAACCCCGTCTTGGGCTCCTTCCACATGCTGTCGAACGGCTTCCAGGGCCGCGGGATCCCCGGCCTTCAAAGCCGGTCCCCAAAGCCCTCCGCCAACGCTGTCCATATCCCCCAAAACCACGTCCACCTTGACCCCCAAGGCCATTAAGCGGTCAAAGGCCCCGTCCAGAGCCACCACCAAAGGGCTCCATTCCAACAACTGGCCCAATAATTCGGGGCTGCAGGCCCGGCCGTTGGCCACCACCAAGGCGGCCTCTTGGTCATCGCGAACGACCACATGATGGCTCATAGCTGCAAAAAGGGGATTGGACTAGGCATGGGCCTGCGATTGAATGGGATGGTTAGAACCTGCGAAGAGGGCCCAAAGTTTAATCGAGCCATGGCTATTTGGGTCATGCACAGGCCCCCATGAAACAAAAGAGGCCTCTGCAAGTTAATAAATTATCTTTGAGCCTGTTTATGACCAAGCACAACCCGCCGGTATCCGGCTTTTCGAAACTCTCCAAAGAAGCCAAAATTGAATGGCTTTGCAACCGCTTTTTTACCGATCCCGAGAATGCCTATCGGGTACTTTCGGGCTATTGGCACAACGAAGCGGCTGTTCAAAAACTCCACGACGAGTTCATCGAGAACACGGTCACAAATTTTTACATGCCTTACGGGTTGGCCCCCAATTTTGTGATCAACGACCGGACTTACGCCGTCCCCATGGTCATCGAAGAAAGTTCGGTGGTGGCCGCGGCCTCCAAAAGTGCTGCCTTTTGGGCTCAGCGTGGCGGTTTCAAAGCCGAAGTCCTCTCGACAACCAAAGTGGGTCAAGTGCATTTTTTGTGGTCCGGCCCCGTGTCTTGGCTGCAGGACCAACTGCCGGCCCTTCGATCCAAGATCCATGAGCAAACCGCCCCGCTGACCCAAAACATGCGGCAGCGCGGTGGGGGAATTGTCGCCATTGAATTGGTGGACAAATCCGAGGAAGAACCCGATTATTTCCAACTTGATTTTCGATTTGAGACCGCCGATGCCATGGGCGCTAATTTCATCAACACCTTGTTGGAACAATCATCCAAAATATTTTCTGAATTTCTTGCCGGCGCCGCGGGGCTCTCTGAGGAGCATCGCCAGACCCAAATCCTCATGTGCATCCTCAGCAATTACACCCCGGAATGCCGGGTTCGTTGCGAGGTCTCTTGCCCTGTAACAGAGCTCAACGATGTCCCGGAACTTTCCCCGGAACAATTTGCAAACAAATTCCTGCGAGCGGTTCGTGTTGCTGAATTGGAACCGTACCGTGCGGTCACCCATAACAAAGGAATTATGAACGGCATCGACTCGGTAGTTTTGGCAACCGGGAATGATTTTAGGGCGGTTGAAGCCTGTGCACACGCCTACGCCGCACGGGATGGCCAATACAGATCCCTCACCCATGCCGCGGTGGAGGAGGGGGTTTTTCGCTTTTGGATTGATATTCCCCTGGCCCTGGGTACGGTCGGAGGATTAACGGGACTGCATCCCATGGTGCGCTTTTCGCATGAATTGTTAGGAAACCCCAACGCCCAAGAACTCATGCAAATTACAGCGGCCGTGGGTTTGGCTCAGAATTTTTCGGCTCTCAAATCCCTGGTTAGTTCGGGTATCCAAAAGGGGCACATGAAAATGCACCTGCTCAATATCCTCAACGGCCTGGGCGCCACCGAAGTTCAAAAAGAAAAGGCCAAGGTCTATTTCAGTGACAAAGTGGTGGCCTATGCCGAGGTCAAAGCTTTTGTGGAGCGACTTCGGGGTCCCCGGGTTCCAGATCCGGGTTTGATTTTGCTGTCCCCGGATTCGTCCTCCATGGAATCCTAAGGAATGGCCGAGCCCATCCTTTTTAGCCAACGTGTTCCAGGCAAAATTCTTCTAAGCGGGGAATACCTCGTACTGGACGGAGCAACGGCTTTGGGCTTGGTATCTCGCCACGGGCAATCCCTTTCCGTCGAGACGGATGCCATGGCCAAACCTGGGACCCTGCGCTGGACGGCCTTGGACATGGAGGGGAAGCCTTGGATGGAGGCTGTTTTGATTTTGGAGAACGGGCGCTGGTCTCTTGCCGCTGATTCGGCGGAGGTTCCTGAAAATCAACGCTTGAGGCAAGGGATCCAATCCGCCTATGACTTGGCCTCCGAAAAACAGACCATCGAATCAAGCCCCACCACGAGCTCCAAGCAATCTCCCGCCCATTTTTTGGCCCACATGGGCCTGCGCGTCACCACCTCCCTTGAGTTTCCTCGGCGATGGGGTTTGGGTTCATCGTCAACTTTGATTGCCTTGTTAGCGGAATGGTGGGGCATCGACGCAAGGCGACTCTATGCGATGGTCCAAAACGGATCGGGGTACGATCTTGAAATTGCCCTAAGCGGTCGAAGTATGTTGTACAACCGCGAGCCGCTCCAAATCCAACCCTTGGATTTTCGCATTCCTCCCGGCTCCCTATTACGTTTGGTGGACCCAGGTTCCAAACAAATCTCATCGGCCGAGGTATCCAGATACCGGAATCTTAGCCAAAAAACCCGAGCGGAAGCCGTTCCCCGTATTTCGCAAATCAGCGAAGCCTTGGCCAAAGGCCCCACCATTCAGGAAATGTTGGAGCTTTTTCGAGATCACGACCAAATACTGGAAGGCGTCTTGGGACAGCCTTCGCTCCATACCTTGGAAGGCCACGGCTTTCCTGGCCGGCTCAAAAGCCTGGGGGCCTGGGGGGGCGATCTTTTTTTGGCCGCGTCGGATCAACCCTTATTGGCCATGGAATGGCTTGATAATCATTTGAATTGGACCTCCTATCCTTTGGAAGAAATCATTCAAATATCCCGAAATTGATATCTCAAATTATGTTAGAAAACGAGCCATCCACCATTGCTTGGGAATGCCCTTCAAATATTCGTTTCTAATCCACGCAGTATTACCATAACAAATATAGACAGTTATATTAAAAAATCACAAGATATACGAAAATATCTTGTAGAAAATAACTTTAAACTTGTTATACACGCCCCTTATACTATAAATATAGCTAAGGATTCTATGGAAGGTAAGCGAATAATGCCATTAGAAGAATGTATATGGATTAAACTTCTCGTTAATCAACTTACACTCGCAGATATGATGAATGCTGAGGGTGTCATATTACATTGTGGAAAACACGTCTCTTTGACCTATGAAAAAGGATTAAATAATATGAAAACTTCTATTGAATATATTTTGAAAAGAATCATTGACAGCTTCGCTGTATTGTTTAATTAC
>RFPG01000116.1 GCA_009926245.1 Sphingobacteriia bacterium
TGGGGCCTGTTCCAAGAACAGATACCCCCGGGTTGTGGAGCTGCAGGGAGTTGAACCCTGGTCCAGTCAAGCCGATCCCCGACTTTCTACATGCTTAGCGTTCCCTTGATTTTGGTCGAGCACCAGGCGGGAGGCGGGCCGCAGTGTTCGCTTAGGCTTTAGGGTTCTTGTTCCTTGGTCAAGCCTGCCGTAGAACCAGCTCACGGTGGTCGATGCCTCGATTGGATAGGCCTGTGAGCTCATCTATCCGGAGACAACTCTTGCTAATTCCTAGAATTAAGCAGCGAGTGCGTAGTCGTAGTTGCCGTTTAAGGCTTGAATCATCGGATTAACGAGCAACGATTCCAGGCTCGGCATGCTTACCGGGTCATCTAAACAAGCTGTCGATTCCGTTCAGCCCCGTGGTACAAAGGTACGAACAAGAAGGGGCTTCAAGTGCCGGTGGGGTTCCAGAGTCTTCGCCAAGCCTGCCCCGCTTGCTCGGATGCGTTCCATGTGTTATGGGTGTCGGCATGGGAAGCGGAATTCTTCGTTGCAGGTCGACTCTCGAGAATCATGGCGCTCAATGCCAACGAATCGGAATCTTGATTTGCAAAATCGGAATCTTGATTCGCAACGGAGCCCTCTGTCTCCCAGGCTGGTAGGGGCGCGTCCAGGGATTCAGCGCCCTTAAAGTTATTGGCAATAAAACCGGTATCAAATTGCCCTTCCACAAAGGCGGGATGGTCCATGACCCAACGTCCAAATTCCAGGGTCGAGGCCAAGCCTTCCAATTCAAATTCATCCAAGGCCCTGCGCATACGTGCCAAGGCAGCGGGTCGATCCGGGGCATGCACAATGAGCTTGGCCATCAGGGGGTCGTAATGAACAGGGATCTCCATGCCTTCCTCGTATCCGGAGTCCAAGCGCACGCCGGGACCCTGTGGCGGACGAAAGCGGGTGAGGGTTCCCAAATCGGGTAAAAATTGTTGGCGAGGATCCTCGGCGCACAATCGAAGTTCAATGCTATGTCCTTGGATACGGAGGTCCTCTTGTTCAAAGGGCAGGGACTCGCCCGCAGCAACTTGGAATTGAAGACGCACCAAATCCACCCCGGTGATGCATTCGGTGACCGGGTGTTCCACCTGCAATCGGGTGTTCATTTCCAAGAAATAAAACTGGTTGTTACGGTCCAGCAAAAACTCAACGGTCCCCGCGTTTTGGTATTGACAGGCCTTGGCGACTCGGACCGCGGCCTGCCCCATGGCCTCTCGAAGAGCAGGGGTGAGGCAGGAGGAGGGGGCTTCTTCGATGAGCTTTTGGTGCCTTCTTTGGACCGAACATTCCCTTTCAAAAAGGTGGACGGTGCGTCCCGAGGCATCGGCCAGGATTTGAATTTCGATGTGGCGGGGGTTTTCCAGGTACTTTTCGATGAAAACCGAACCATCGCCAAAGGCGCTTCGGGCTTCGGAAACGGCGGTGCTGAGCGATTCTTCGAGGTCCTCTGCGCGATGCACAATCCGCATTCCTTTGCCGCCACCGCCGGCAGCGGCTTTGATTAGGAGGGGAAAACCAATTTGCTGGGCAATGCGAAGGGCCTCTGCGGGGTCGGAAACCGGGTGATCGGTTCCGGGCACCAAGGGGATCTCAAAGCCGGCTACGGCTTTTTTGGCGGCTACCTTGTTGCCCATGGTCCGGATGCTCTGAGAGGAAGGTCCAATCAAAATCAAACCAGCCTTTTCGACGGCCTCGGCAAAGTCGGCGTTTTCGGAAAGAAAACCGTATCCCGGGTGAATGGCCTGGCAACCTTGTTCCAAGGCCAGCGCAATCAGGGCCTCACCACGCAGGTAGGAGGCGGACGAGGGGGCGGGGCCCAAACAAAAGGCCGAATCCGCCCATCGAACATGGGGTGACTGACGATCGGCCTCTGAATAAACGGCCACGGTCTCCAGGCCCGCTTCGCGGGCACTGCGAAGAATGCGCAAAGCGATTTCACCCCGATTGGCCACAAGAACTTTGGAAAGGGGTCGGGGGGAATGGGCGAAGATGGAACTCATCATGCAAAGATGCTGGTGAACCAAGGTTAATTTAGCCCCGTTCCATGAAGCAAGCAGCCTTCCTTCGTCGTGCCCTGGCCCTTTTGGGTCACGATGTGCGGCGCGAAACCCGTCAATCCCAGGCCTTGGCCGGATCGCTGCTTTATTTGGTGGCCGGAGTTTTTGCTGCACAACTTCTTTTGCGCCCGGTGGGTCCCGCTGCCTGGCTGACTTTTTATTGGTTGCTGGTGCTTTTTGTCTCCATCTATACGATTTCGAGAAGTTTTCTGGGGCAGAGCAGGGGCCTGCATCTCTATTACCGCGTCAGTGTTCCCGGGGTGGCCTGGTGGTTAACCAAAGTCATGACCGGAACCCTCATGCTTTGGGTTCTCATGGGGTTTTGTGCGATGCTCATGGCCCTGTGGATGGGTTATCCGATTCAAGATACAGGACTCTTTCTTTTGACCCTCTTGTTGGGGGCCCCCATGTTGGTCACGGTCTTGACCTTGGTATCGGCCATGTCCCAAGGGTCCAGCCAACCGGCCCAATTGATGCCGGTGCTCGGCTTTCCCTTGTTGGTCCCCGGTCTTCTCTTGGTTCACCGCATCTCCAAATTGGCTTTGGACGGCTTATCCTGGGATTTGGCCTGGACCTACGCCCTGGCTCTGGTGGGACTGAATCTCATGTTGCTGGCGTTGGGCGTTCTTCTTTTCCCTTTTCTTTGGAGGGATTGATATCTTTGAACCGGCTGTCCAAGGCTGCTCCTATGAACGCATCGCCCACTCCCAAATCCCTGCATCCAGCCATCCAATGGATGGCGGTCTTGCTATTGTTTTATAGCTTCCTGATGGGTTGGCTGGGCGATGTTCCCCGCAAGGTGATTCTGAATGAGTCGGTTCGCAACCTGTATTTTCACGTTCCGATGTGGTTTGGGATGTTGCTGATGCTGCTGGGGTCCGCCGTTTATTCGGTTCGTTATCTGTTGTTTCAACAATCCACCGACGATACCCAGGCACAGTCCCTGGGGCTGGTCGGTCTCTTGTTCGGTTTCTTGGGACTCGTTACAGGCATGGTTTGGGCCCAGTTTACCTGGGGGGCTTGGTGGAGCGGTGACCCCAAGCAGAACGCTTCCGCCGTCGGCTTGCTCTTGTATTTGGCCTACATGGTTTTGCGCTCTTCGTTTGAGGATGCCCAACGCCGAGCCCGTATGGCGGCTGTTTACAATGTGTTGGCGTTTTTTTGTTTGATTCCCTTGCTCTTTATTCTTCCCCGGCTCACCGATTCCCTGCACCCGGGCAACGGGGGCAACCCTGGTTTTTCGGCGTACGATTTGGATGGCCGAATGCGTTGGGTATTCTATCCAGCGGTCCTTGGATGGACCTTGACAGGGTGGTGGATGGCCAATTTATGGGCCCGTTACCGAACCCTCAGCAACAGGGCCCCTCTTCCTCTCTCCAAATCCTAAACCGTTGTCTATGTTGCCTTTTTGTTTGATGGTGTGGAATGCATGGCAGTCCGTGCAGGTTTCAACAGCCCTTGGTTCGGAAACATCTGCGTCATCGGCGGTTGAAATGGCGGATCTGATGCGAAGCAACGGCAAGATTTTCGTCGTTCTGGCCGTGGTCCTTCTCATTCAGGCCGGACTTTTTGTGTTCCTCTGGAACCTGGATCGCCGATTGTCCCGTTGGGAATCCTCCACGAAGGGGAAAAGCAATTCCTAAAAGCGGAACCCTAAAGGTTCCCTCTCAAGGCCTGCTCTCGTTCGATGGATTCAAAGAGGGCTTTGAAGTTTCCTTTGCCGAAAGATTTGGCACCCCTGCGTTGAATAATTTCAAAGAAGAGGGTGGGCCTATCCTGAACGGGTTTGGTGAACAATTGCAAGAGGTAACCGTGTTCATCCCGGTCCACCAAGATGTTCAGGGACTTGAGGATGGCAATGTCCTCGTGAATGGCGCCCACCCGTTCGGTGAGATCATCGTAATAGGTTTCGGGGACGTAGAGAAATTCAACGCCACGACGTCGTAGTTCGGTCACCGTGTGGACGATGTCGTAGGTTTCAACGGCGATGTGTTGAACACCGGCTCCTTGGTAGAACTCGATGTACTCTTCGATTTGGGATTTCTTTTTGCCGTCGGCTGGCTCGTTGATGGGAAATTTGACGTAACCGTTGCCGTTCGAGACCACTTTGGACATCAGGGCCGAATACTCGGTGGATATGTCCTTGTCGTCAAAGGTGATCAGCAACTGAAAGCCCATGACTTTTTCATAAAACTCAACCCAGGTGTTCATGGCGCCCAGCTCCACATTCCCAACGCAGTGGTCCACGTACTGCAAGCCAACCGATTCCACAGGTAATTTCCATCGGGGGCTGTCATAGCCCGGCATAAAAAGCCCCTGGTAATCCTTGCGCTCCACAAAGCGGTGCACCGTATCCCCGTAGGTATGAATCGAGGCAGTCACAACACGACCGTGGGCGTCTTGGTGAACTTGGGGCGCTTGATGGGGACGAGCACCGCGGGCAACGGTGGCTTCAAAGGCAGCCTGGGCATCGTCCACCCACAACGATAGGAATTTGACTCCGTCACCGTGCTTGTCCACATGTCGAGAAATTTCGGTATCGGGATGCAGGGAGGAGGTGAGAACCAAACGAATTTTGTTTTGTTGCAAAACGTACGAAGCCCGGTCTTTGAGGCCGGTTTCGGGACCCGCGTAGGCGATGAGTTCGTAGCCAAAAGCGGCCTGGTAGTAGTAGGCCGATTGCTTGGCGTTGCCGACATAGAGCTCCAAATGGTCGGTACCCAACAAGGGCAGGAAATCCTCGTTCACCGAGGCAGGGGCGGGATGGGTCAAAGGTTGGTTCATCGTTGAAAGAGGGAATCGTGAGGGCAGGGTTGAAGTCAAAGGAGTCTGCGTGAGATTTGTTATTCGTAAGCGCTTTCCATCCAGGAGCGGTAATAGGTTCCGTCGTCCAGGGCCATGGCTTGTTGGGTGATCGCCAAGGGCCGGAAGGTATCAATCAT